>JAVCCE010000065.1 GCA_030765645.1 Candidatus Hinthialibacter antarcticus
ACGGGCTCCGGCATATCAAAAATTGACAAGCCAAATCAGGCATGGATGCAACTCTGGAAGCGCCTGTGCAAACGGGCCTGAAAGCCCGCACTGAAGCGAGCAGAGTTGTACCCATGCCGCGTGCAGCGAAATCTCAATTCAATTTATAAAAAAGTACCCACTTTTCGGAAAAACCTTATTTAACGATATAGCCCGATAGTCGGAAAAATACAGACAATTTACAACTTTTTACATCTGGAATTAGGCAGTAGAGCGCTTCATCCATACACTACTAAGTGAGGTGACTCTTATGATTGAACCGGTTTCTACCAATGTCACGCCCCCCGCCGTTGATGAAGCGGCTGCGTTGTATTACGCCGAGAGAATACTCGAACTTTCAAACCTCGGGTTCTATCAGCTCGCGCAACAACGCTTTCAAACCTACGAAAGCTGCCTGCGTTCCATGCTCAGCGCAGAAGTTTTGAATAGCCTCCAAGAGCGCACCGCCAAACCTGACGACTGGTCAGCGCAAAAAGAGCAAAACCTGATGGCGCGCATGAAAGACGCCGTCGAGTTTAATGAACACAAAGCGGTCCATGACTGCGCCCACGAAATATTGCTTCATCATAACCACCGGGCCGACCGATGCCCGACCCATCATATTTGTGATGAAGTGATTGAAACTCTCGCTGAAAACAACGCCCACTTTATCGAGCCAGGCGAGATCGACATCAACACCAGCATCAACGCCGAGGTGGAATTCGTCGTCGAACAGCGGCGCACCGGCGGCGACGGGCGCAACCCGCAAGGCAACCCCGGTTTTTATTGGACGGACGCGCTCAACCGCAAATTTCGCGGCTTCATCAAACAAGTCGAGAACATCAACGTAGGCGATAATTTAAAGTTAAAAGTGACTAACGTCCCCGGCTTGACCATCAATAGCCGCGAGCAATCCGAGCAGATTTTATATCTGGAACCGAGAGTGTCGCCCGGTGATATTATTGAAGTGAAACTCTCCAGCCTGTCGCACACCCGCAACAGTTTCACGTTTCGGCATCATTCGTACGACGGGTTTTTGTGGTTTAAACGGCGCGGGGTTAACAAAGAAATTTTTAACGAACGCACCCTGCGTCCCAACGAAAGGCTGTACGTCAAAATTCTTTATACCACCAACGAAGAGCGGCGTTCATCAAAGGGAAACATTACGCGACTGGGCGTAATTAAGGCGATTCCGTTCAAGCGGGTCGAGGAGCAACCGTCCCCGGCGGAACGTCTACGTATTGGCGCTGCCAGCGCTCCAAACTAAGTAGTATCCATAACTGGTTATTCAACTCGCGCCGTCCGGCGGCGTGGTCATCCAACAAGCCGCGAACCGAAGCGGGGTCGAACAGGCCCCGCTTTTTTATGGTCTGCTCTGAGCAGGCGTCTTCAATCACGTCGCGCAATTCATGTTTGAACCACTCGCCCACCGGCACATCGAAACCGTGTTTTCTTCGATGTAAAATCGAATGAGGCAAGCGGTCTGCGAAGGCTTCTTTGAGAATCCACTTGGTGGTCTTCTCATGCAACTTCACGTTACCGGGCAGCGAACAGGCGTATTCCACAAACTTGTGGTCTAAAAACGGCACCCGCACTTCCAGCGAATGCAGCATCGACATACGGTCAACTTTGGTCAGCATGTCGTCCGGCAGATTATGGCGCAAATCCACCCACAGCATCTTATTAAGCGTGTCCGGCTGCTTGATTGCGTCGAACAACCTCCGGCGAAAATCACGCGGGGCGTCAAAATCCAATGACGCGCGAACGTCAGGATGCAAAACGCTGCCGCGCAATTGGTCTTCAAAATGGACCGCCCACCCCAGATGGCGCTCAAACGGGTCGGGGTCCAACCCGCGAAAAAATTTTTTCACTTGCCGTAACAAGTCCATCGTCGTCCCGGCGCGCGATTCGGGCAACACGCCCAGCGCCGCTTGTGAAATCATCGACAGCACCGGCGCGGGCAGCCATGAAACATAGCGGCGAAAATACTCGCCCTGATATTTACGGTACCCCGCCAGCAGTTCGTCGCCGCCGTCGCCGGACAGTACCACTTTAACTTGCTCCGCCGCCAGTTTCGAGACGAAATACACGGGCAGGCAAGACGAGTCCGCCAGCGGTTCGTCGAGTTGCCAGGTGATGTCATCGAGTGCGCTCAATAAATCATTGGGCTGGAGCCGCAAGACGGTATGGTCTGTCTCAAATTGTTTCGCCACCGCCTCGGCGTGTTCGGTTTCATCAAACAACGCATGGCCTTCAAAACCGATGGAAAACGTCTTAAATCCAGGGCCGAGTTGATCGTGCATCAACGCAACCAGCACGCTTGAATCAACACCGCCTGACAAAAATGCGCCGACGGGGACGTCCGCCATCAAATGCGAACGCACCGTATCGCGCAAGCGGTCGCGCAATTCGGCTTTCATCTCGTCCGGCGTCGATTGCGACATCGAAAACGAGTCTTCCGGCGTCCAGAACATACGGCGTTGCGTCCGCCCGTCTTGCCATACCAGCATCTCGCCGGGGTGCATCTTCTCAACGCCCTTGAGCAGCGTGTAGGGCGGAGATGAGGCAAGATATCCTAAGTAAAAATTCAGCCCGTTGACGTCAATCTCCCGCGTCACGTCCGCATCGCACAAGATCGACTTGATCTCTGAACCAAAGCGCAGCGCGGCGCCGTCTTGCTGCACATAAAGCGGCTTGATGCCCAAGCGGTCGCGGGCGAGGATGAGTTTGCGTTGTTTGCGGTCCCACAGCGCCAGCGCGAACATCCCCTGGATGTGCTCAAGAAACCCCTCGCCCCATTCACGGTAACCGTGCAGCAGACTTTCCGTATCAGCGCCGGTGCGATAGCGATGGCCTTTGGATTCCAGATGGCGGCGCAATTCAGGATGATTATAAATCTCACCGTTATAGGCCACCCAAACCGCCTCGTCTTCGGTGCTCATCGGCATGTGACCGTCGCCCAGGCCGACGATCGACAAGCGCCGCGATCCCAAACCGACCGGGCCGTCAATCAAATGGCCTTCGTCGTCCGGGCCGCGATGGTAAATCACGTCTGTCATCCGCTGCAGCAGCCCCGGATCGGGCGCGCGTTGGGCGTCGTTATAAATCAGACCACAAATTCCACACATAAAAATCTCAAATCCAGGTTTCTGTTTCCCGTATGATGACGGTCTTGCCGCCTGAATCAAGCAGCGGCGAATTGTTTCAATTGTTGAATTCCGTCTTTTCCATTTTCAACTCCGTGGTACACTTTGCATTGCAGCTCAACGATTGGAGAAAACATAAAGTATCAATGGGCATTCGCCGCGCAAAAATTACCGATGTTCGCCGCATCAAGCAATTGATCGACGAAAATATGCAAGAGGGCTTCATGCTGCCCCGCCCTCTGAATGAACTCTACGAAAACGTCCGTGAATTTTTTGTCTGGGACGAAGATGGGCTTGTGCAAGGCTGCGCGGGGCTGCATATTTTTTGGGCGGACCTGGCGGAGATCAAATCACTGGCGGTTGATCGCACGGGGCGCGGCAAAGGCTGGGGCAAAGCCCTGGTGAGCGCATGTGTGAACGAAGCCCGTGAGTTGCAAATCGCGCGGGTGTTCGCGCTGACCCAAATCGCCGACTTTTTCACTGGAATGGGGTTTGAACAAGTAGAAAAAAATCAGTTTCCCCATAAAGTGTGGGCAGAGTGTATGCGCTGTCCGAAATTTCAAGACTGCGATGAAGTTGCGGTCGGCATCACAGTTTGCGACCCCCTGGACAGCGAACCGTCGTTCGCCCATTATGGTCCTAAGTCGTTGCCGATCGCGTTTCCGAATCCGAAAGGGTAAATCATGATTTTGGCGCAAGTTGCAGGCACGGTGGTTTCCACCCAAAAAGACCCAAAATTACAAGGGTTGAAACTACTGTTAATTCAGACCTTAACAACCGAAATGAAACCGACGGGCAATTTTATCGTCGCAGCGGACGCCGTCGGCGCCGGACAGGGCGAGATCGTTTTATGCGCCGCCGGGTCATCCGCCCGATTGACCGACAACACCAAAGGCCTCCCGGTTGACTTGGCCACCATTGCGATTGTCGATTCGCTCGAAGTCGGCGGCGATTACATTTATCAAAAAAGCCAACCCGAAATGGCGACGGCGTAATTATGTTTCTTGGCAAAGTGATCGGCTCAACATGGGCGACCCAAAAAGACCCCGGTATGGAGGGGATGAGTTTGGTTGTCATCCAACCATTGGACCAAAACCGCGAGCCTATCGGCAAGGCGCTCATTGCCGTTGACCCCAATAACCAGGTGGGCAAAGGCGAAACCATTTTTTATGTCGAAAGCGGCGACGCCGCCCAAGTCCGCGAAGGACACATCATGCCGTCTGACGCAACCATCGTCGGCATCGTCGATTCGCTCTCAACGGATGTGAAACCATGAGAATTGCGCGTGTAGTGGGAAATGTCGTTGCGACCTTGAAGCACGAGGCCTATGAAGGCCGCACCTTGTTGATGGTCGAGCCAGTCGACCCCTACGGTAAACCCGCTGGCCCTGCGCAAGTCGCAGTCGATTACGTCGGCGCGGGTGTCGATGAATACGTCATCCTCGGCGGCGCGCCCGGTCAGGCGAAAGACGTGTTTGATATTGAAATAGCGCCCATCCGCGAAATGGTGATGGGCATCATCGACGAAGTTGAGTTTGAAAACAAAGTCACCCTTCGCGCGTCCGACTCAGACAACCCACGCGAATAACCAAATCACTCAAATCAATGACTATTTTGTATTGCGGAGAATGACGTAATCCTGGCTGCCGTCCGGGCTTTCAAGATGGTCAAGCAGATCAAAATATTGCCCCCATATCTTTTCAATATAGGGCTTTAAGATGAAAGCGTCTCCATAGTTCTGCAAATTCCATTTGGAATAATACTCTTGGTTCTGCGCATTCTGAAACACCAATTGTTGATAGGGAAAAAACGCGAACCCTCTTTCGCTCAGCCCAGCCTTTTGCTTCCAGTCAATCACAGGAGTTGCTCCCTCATACGTTTCCGCCATCGACTTTCCTTGCACAGTCAGCACAAGAATCGCGCCGGATTTGCTGATCCGATGCAACTCCTTCAGCCAATGCACTTGTAGTTCTTCCGAAAAATGGCTGAAAACTGAATAGGCATAGACCGCATCAAATGACGATTTCTCATAGGGAGCAGGCGGCGATTCCTGCAGCGTTTGGAACGTAGCGAAATCAATATGTTTACCACACCACTCAATCGCATCAGGGTCAACATCCGCTCCAAAAATACGACATTCATTAGCAAATAACGCAAAAAATCGCAGCAAGCGCGAACAGCCGCATCCAAAATCAAGCACAGCCGCACGATGGTTAAACTGAAAACCCTGATCGCAAAAACACTGGATCATGCGGCGCGCATCGACAATTCCGCTGGTGTGATAATTTTTGTCCGGGACGAACTCACCCACCACCCGGTCAACCAAAAAACGTTCAGGAACAGGATACAACGCCTGCTTCACTTCCTGATAATATTCCGCCCCCGACCACATCAGCCAAAACCAATACTCGACGCTCGCAGGATCGGGATACGACTCTTGCAAGTCAGGACGATCCGTCCAGATTTTTTGACCGAGTTCTAACATCCGCTGAATGCGAGAAAAACGGCTTTGATTTTCAGAGGAAGAGGTTTTCATTTATGGCGTCTTAGACGTATCCCAATCCATACCATACCAATGGAATCGGGAAAATTTTCTTTAATACCACACAGAGTTGACCGTTTGCTTCGGTTTTTTCGGCAATAATATCGCCTTCGACTTGTCCAAAGAATAATTGGGCCAACTCGCCGCCGTTGTCAAACGAAGCGCTCTCGTTTTCAAACTGAAATGTTACTCGTTGCGCTTCGGCTTTTAGATTGACCTTATCCCACAGCGTTTCACCAATTCGCTCTTGAATATAAGCCTCTGCTCTCTGCAACAATCTCTCAGCCTGAATCACCAGAATGGTTCCGTCAAAAGGAACCTCACACCGCACCCAATTGCGCCACCCAAATGGAAGCGTAGACAAATCGGGAGTAATAAAGATCAACCGGTCACCATTTAAATGATAAAAACAGTGGTTCGTTAATTCAATTAATGCTTCACTTGCTCCAACCCAATCCAACAAATGTATATCGGAGCCATCTTTATGGATTACGCCAAACCCAATGATTTGGTTTTCGTCTTTGACAATCCACCATTCTGAAGATTTGTCCATCACCCATTTGCATTGAAAAAGGGCCTGGATATCTTCAAGCGGCAACAAATAACGTATTGATAACTCTTGCCTTAACCTAACAATATCCTCTAATTGCGTATGAGAAACCTGAGATGTCTCAAACGGCGAATTAATCGAGGTGAAATTTTCTTTTTCAATGTATATTTCTGAAAATCGCCCGCATTCGACTGCGTGCATCCGCTTATAGATACCCTCATCGCCAGAGATCAGCATAATATCGGCGCCAGCGGCCACGCTACGCTCGACGGCGTCAGCCATCAGCATAGACGCGTAGCCTTTTCCTCTCGCCTCTGGCAGGGTCGCTACTGCTCCAATTCCTGCCACCGCAGTTTGGATTCCGCCCAAACTTACAGGACGAATGGAAGTCGCAACGTGCGAAACGATTTGTCCATCGTCTTTGATAACGCGCACCATATCCCGGTTATTCAAGCCCAAATGCCTGGGATAATCCTGCGCCATATCGCCGCCCTCAGAACGAAATACCTGATTAAGAATGGCGATCAGTTGAGGTAAATCAGATTCAGAAATTGAAATTGGGCCTTCGTGCATAGTGGTTATCATTCTTTTTTTTGTAATTGTTATGAATAGAAAAAGGGGCAAGATCAGAAGACCTTGCCCCTTTTGAACTCAGTTTAAGTCAAGTCTGGTTTACAGACCCGCCAAACGAGAGTCGAAGAATGTTTCGCCGTCAGCCCAAACGCGGACGGAGAAGTCATCAACGAGCAATTCGCAACCACCAGCTGCTTGAGCAACAACAAAGGAGAAGCCAGAATCAGCAATCGCTGTAGAGGCTTCAATTTTTGCCCAGCTGTCAGTAGGAATCTTAGCAGCAGCGCGTGAAGCAGCCAATGAATTGGCAACGCCGCCGTCATCAATCAGAAGCAAGAGGTTACCAGCATCACCACTAACTCTTTTGGCATAGGTTTCAACCGAAACAACGCCAGCTGATACTGAATTCAGGATCATCAGCAAGTTAGAAGGTGAAGCAGTACCGTTTAACAACGCAGAACCCGCTGATGTCGCGGTAGCAAAGTTATTGCCAGCGTTCAACACGCCGCCAACTTCGCCTGCGTTAACTGGAGTCGTCCAGCCAGCGAGACCATCCGCCATGCTGCCGTCAGGCATGCCAGCGAGGGTCGCATTCGGGTTGACTGCCAAAGAAGTCAACGCCGGGGAATTCAAGACTTGGTAGCTTTTGACGCTAACGGTACCAGCTGTGGCGCCAGGAGTAACCTGGAGACCGCACTGAACTTGGTCAGCAATCGAGCTCATTGTAAGAATGAGTGTGTGAGTTTCACCAGCAGCCAAACCAGCGTTTTTCGGGTTGGTGAAGTAGAGGTCGAGGAAATCAGTTCCATCGAAGCCAATCAACGCCAAAGCGATGTCGGTGGTGGTTGTGGTGTAGGTCATTACTAATGTAACGGCATCGCCAGGTGAAGAAACTGCTGGCCCAACGATAAAGTTGGCGTCTCCGCCTGCTGCGAAAGCGATTGACGCGATGCTGCCGCCGTTCCAACCCGAGGTCACGTCAAGTGATTGGGCGGGAGCTGCATACAATTGAACTACGTCTGTGCTTGCGCCAGACTGTGCGCCGAGTGAAACAACTGCCGGACCGTCAAAGGAAGCATCAGAGGTGATTGTGTAAGCACCGCTGGCGTCCAATGAAACAGAAAGCCCGCCGACGGAATCGCCGACATCACCGATCGTGCGCGTACGCAGACCCGTTACGCCTTCAGTCAAGCCCATTTCACCAATTGTGGCGATCAAAGTCGCTCCACCAGAAGGTGAGCCGCCAGCCGCGCTAGCGCCGCCGTCCGCCGGTAATGTACCGATGGAACCGCTGGCTGCTTGACCCGGGACGATCCCTTGCAGCAAGAAGTTCGAAGGACTCATGCCTGCGAACAAGTTACCTGCGTTGGGACGAGCTTCAATCATGAAGTCGCTATAATAGATGTTCGTGGTCGCGACTTCAGCGCCTGCCGTAAATGTTGCAGAGCCTTCACCTGCTGTGTCTTGGGAAGGAATGCTTACGACGCCATCCGTCACGGACGCGGAACCCTCTACGCTGATGTCAACAGCGGCGTTTTCGTCGCTGCTGAAAAAGTCGCCTAAATCAAAGGCGCCTGTTCCCAGCGTTGTGCCATCAGGACCGAGTGGAAGAACGATATCCGGCGTGTCATTCGCCTCGATCGTTTCCGCCAATGCTGCTCCTGAAAAGACACATAGAGCCAGTGCCCCGCCTAATGCGAGAATCGGCAATCTCTTCATTGTGGTACTCTCCTTTCAAAAACCTTTTTTAAATTACTTGGTTTGGTGTTTCCCACCAATAAAATCTTCAAAATAATAAAATGGTCGCCGATTCCTCCTATGGGTTTCTTAGTTACATAACCTTTAATCGAATTTACAAGAACTGTCTAACTATATGATACCGAAGCACAGGTGTCAAGACAATATCTAAAAAAACTTAAAGGTTTTAGTTTAACGATGAGTCTCCCGATAAAACAACAATATAACAATACATCTCAAGTGGCTACAAGTTACCAAAAACATAATTCAATTACAAGAGGGATTTTCGGAAATAATGCTTTTTTCGCAAAAAATTTAGGGCATTTGCCTATTTTACTGCTTCAATAGAACAATTCATTGCTCATACCAGCACCAAAAACCCGTTTTCGATATTTATTCTCATGCGTGACAAAGGTTTATCTTCCGGTAGCATTCAAGTATTTCTTGGCCCGCCGAGCGCAAGCCGCCCGATGACGGCGATCACGCTATCATACATAATCGGCTTAATTCTAACAACTTACTTTGATATTCCCTATATTCTGCTCACAATTGCGGCTTTAACACTTCCTATATTGACCGCAATTGCCGTCCTCACAGGCCGCTTACAAGCGAAAACAAAAAGCGTTTGGCGGCTTTTGTTAGCCTTGGCGATGCTTTCAGGGGCTTTGCGCATGCAAACCCAGATCGAATCATGGGCGCTGCTGCAAGGACGGGTACAAAGCATAGCCCAAAGCGGCGAAATGTTGATAACCGGAACGGTCCAGGAATCGAACCGCTATGAACCCAACTCGCAAACGCTGGTTCTCAAACAAGTTTTCGTGGAAAAATGGGGGCGCTCTCAGCCATTTCCATGCGATCTGATTGTGAGGACAGGCCATTTGCCGCAAGACGCACACATTGGAGATCACGTCCAATTTACTGGACGCATCGCGCCGATCCGGGGGCTGAGGGTGCAAACAGGCTTTGATTTTCAACAATACCGCTATGCGCAAAACGTCTTCGCGGAATCCTACGTCTCTTCAGACGACGTCACAATCAATACCCAAAATGAATTCACCTTACGCACCGCCGCATTCCGGGCGCAAGACCAAATCAACACCCACTTATTGGCAGACGAAAGTTCAAACGAACAACGCGCGTTAATCAGCGGGTTGCTGTCTTCGATTGCATTGGGCATTCGTTCCGGCGTACCTGCTTCGCTCAACGATTCTCTCCACGCTTCGGGATTAGCGCACATCACTTCGATCAGCGGACTGCATGTCTCGCTGGTGCTGTTTGGTTTCGCCTTCGCGCTTAAACTGCTGGGGCTGCGTCGACGTTGGGCGGGCGGGCTGACGGTTGTGGTTGCGATTTTGTATTTATGCCTGGTGGGATTCCGCGTCCCGACTGTACGGGCTGCGCTGATGGCGTTTGTTCTCATCGGTAGTTACTTTACTGAACGCCGCGTCGATGCGCTCAATTCGCTGGGGCTGGCGGCGCTGCTCATCTTGCTCTACAACCCGTCAGAACTTTGGCTGCCGTCCTTTCAATTGTCATTCACCGCCGTGCTGGCGCTGGTTCTTTTCAATCCCATGCAGCAATGGCTCTTTCACGCTTTCCCCTTTGGATTCAAACATCTCGCCGAAGGGATGTTCGCATCGGTGGTGGTGATCTCCGCCCTGGCGCCGTTTTCGCTGCATACATTTCACGATATTACTCCCGCCGCCGTGTTGGGCAATTTGATCGCGATTCCGTTGCTGGGAATATTGCTGCCGCTCACCTATATATGGTTGGCAGTCAGCTGGCTGCCCTTTGGGCTTCTAACCAGCAGCATCGGCTGGGCGTTGGTGCAGGTCTGCCGCGCACTGTTGTGGACCATCCAAACCACGGCTGCTGACGGCGCGTTTCAATTCACGCTTGCGTTCCCCGGCGTTGCCTGTTTGGCGGTTGGATTATTGGCGCTGCTGCTTCTCGCCCGCCCGCTGGTTGATTGGGGGCGAATCGGGCCGTGCAGGGTGCTCAATCTCCATATCGCGTTGGTGCTCGCGTTGGCTTCGCTGCTTCTGTATGGACAACGACTGGCGCCGGGCAATCTGCGCGTTGACTTTGTCGCGCTAGGCCAGGGTGACTGCACCCTCATTCGTACGCCCAACGACAAGACCATCTTGATCGACGGCGGGCCGAAACCGTTTCACCAAACCTCCCGAACGATAACGCAATTGGAGGAGTTTCTGCTTGCGCAAGGCGTTAGCGCTATTGACCTCCTCATATTGACGCATCCACAGAACGACCACATCGGCGTTTTGCCTCAGGTCGCGCAGCGCTTCCCGGTTGGGCGTATGCTGGAAGGCGTTGCTGACAACAACTCAATGACATACCAAAATTTGGTCCGCGCCTTGGATGAACGCGGCGTCGAGCGCCATCCGATTCGGCAAGGCGACTCGTTCCAGATCGACGGCGTTGAGTTTTGGGCGCTGAACCCGGCGTTGGAGTCGCATGAGAAAGACATCAATGAGCAGTCGGTTGTCCTTTGGATGCGCTGGAAAAAATTTGACGCTCTCTTCACTGGAGACATTGGCAGCAAAACCGAACAGCGCCTCATCACGGATTATGACAATTGGGACGCGGACATATTAAAGGTCGCGCACCACGGTAGCCGCTATTCAACCAGCGATGGGTTTCTTAGAGAGACCCTGCCGGAATTTGCGATCATCCAAACAGGCCGTAATAATTATGGGCACCCGCATATTGATACGCGCCAGCGGCTCTATGACATCAATGCGCATATCCTGAGAACGGATTACGACGGCAGCATCCAACTGCAAACCGACGGCGAAGGCTATCGCCTCTACGCCTCCCGCAGCAACCGGCTGTATGTGTTTAAGGAAGAATAAAGCAAGCAGAGACGTACCAAACCTGCCTATCTATAAATCCACCTGATAACTAATGAAGAGTTCGTTACCGATGACGTCGCGGTGATGGAGTTCGCGTCCGCCGGGGTACATCTCGCGCAAGCGGTCGAGATGGGTGCGGTTGGTGCGGATCAAAATAAAACACACCGGGCCGCGCCGCTGGATGGGCTTCTCAAAAAACGCCTCGACCGACTCCACCGTCTCGCCGGGCGTATGCTGCGCCAGAAAGCGAATGTTGCCGTACTGCATTCGATAATGCGGCAAGCCGAAAAAATAGACAAAAGCGTGCGGGCCAATCTCGTCAATAAATCGCGCAACGCGGGTTGAATCTTCGTGCATCTGCGGCTTGCCCATCACTACATGAAAGTAGCGGTTCACGCTCATCCCTAAACACAACGCGAGAACCAACGCCGTCACCACCGCGCGCGGTTTCGGCCCCCAACGCCAGGTTTCCGAAACATGCAACAGCATGGCGTGCAACGGCGGCGCCGCGATGAACGCCAGAAAGGGCATGATCCCCACCATGCGCTGATACGCGGGCGCGGCGATGGTCAGTGCGCCGCCAACGAGCACTGTCGCTAATGTCCAAAATAGAATTAACAATGGAGCGCTTTTCCAGAAACGCAGTAGCAGATACAACGCGCCCGCCGCAAACAACACCGCAACCAGCGGATCTAACATGCCGCCGGAATGAAAATTCGTATAGAACGGGCTGAGGTCAGGCTGCGTAAACGGCGCCATCGCCATGCGGCGAAACGAACTTGCCGTCCCGTTGTCATAACGTCCTAATTGCGCGTGTTCTGACAAGAGCGAGACTTGTTGCAAACGAAAAAAAATAGCGCCGGGATCATGCAAATAATTGCCGACATTGGGCGCGAACCCGACCCAAAACGCAATGACAAACGTCGCGAAGCCCATCGCCCAACGCCGCCAGGCGCTCCGCTGGGTGATCGCCATCAGGGCAAATGATCCGACCAACAAAAAAGGGAGCAGTTTGCAGGGTTGATATGAAAGCCACCCCAGCGCGGCGACGACGCCCGCCCAAGCGAAGCCCGACAGCGAACGCTCCTGTACGCCGCGCAAGAAGCAATAAAACGTCGCGAGATAAAATAACGCCGCCTGGTTATAACCGATGCCCAAGCGCATATATTGAATCACGCTGCTGCACGATAAAAATAAAAACATCGCCAAGATCGCGGGCGTGGGGCGGAACAGCCTACGCGCAACCAGATAACACAACCCCACGTTCACCACGCCGATCAGCCCCGCTGTGGTTCGAGCGCCGAACAACGAATCGCCGAACAACCACATGCCCCAGCCGGGAATCAAAAAAAACAATTGGGGAATTTTAAACCATGCGGGAGTAAACGGGTTCCAGTCGCCGTGATTGCGAATCGCGATCGCCTGCAACGCGACCTCGCCCTCGTCGCCGTGCACTTCGGTGGGATACGCCGTCGGTAAAATTAAATACAGCGCTGCGGCAAGCAGCAATAGCCCAATGGCGGCGGTGTTCGCCCAGGCTTGGGTACGGGCGCCGCCTTCGTTTTCCTCTTCGCTGTCTTCGTCTAAATCGCTGACACTGCCAGTGGTGAACAACAAGTTCAATTGCAGTTCTGATGACGACGATGAATCCGCATCCCGCCACGAATAAAACGTGCGCAACAAAACGTACACGCCAATCGCCCAGGCGATGACGGGCAGGCCCCAATGAATGCGTTTATATAAGTAGGCGTATTGCAACGCCGCAACCACGCAAGGCCATGCGATCAAAAACGCCAGCGTCATCCGGCTAAAAGGAAAGCGTTCCGAATGGCCGTCTTGCTTCCAATTGACCGACGGCAAAAACGCATGACGGTTGTTGCGAAAGGTAAAGAGCGCGAACAGCGCCGTCCCAAGCCAAAACGACGCATGGGGCCAATAGGGCGGGCCTTTGGCGGCGCGCGCGAGTTCACTGGAGGCGATGACCAAAACAATCACATAACTCAGCGCCGCCGCCCAACCCGCCGCCTCGCCTTTTTTCGGATTGAAGATCGAAAACAACCAGCATCCAAACGCGGCGAACAGCCATAACAATGGGTGTTGAATCCAGTTCATTCCATTTTCCCCATCAGCATTATTGATCCATCAAGAACGCTTGTTCAAAAAATCCACTAGCAAATACTATAAACGCCCGGCAAACTTTTGTCCGCCGGGCGTTTCATTTTTTTATTGATGCGACCGAATTACGACGCGGCGCCTGCCTGGGCGGTTTCTTCGCCCTCAGCGTCCATCGTTTCTTCGTCGTCCGAAATGGGGTTCAGCAATTCATCATTGTATTCGATGGTCGCTTCGGCGCTGACTTGTTCCAACCACGCCGACGCAGCCGCCATTTGCTGACGTTGTTCGATGAACTGCGCAAACGGTGAAGGCGCGACTTCTTCTTTGGTTTCTTTGCCCAGCAATTGAAGAATATACGCGCCCGACATTGGGCCTTGAACGCGCTCGCCCTCGACCATCTTAAACTGATAGTTCGTGACGGTTTGAGACACCTGGCCCGGTTCCATCTGCAACAGCGTCTTGATAATCACAGGGGAACGACCAATGCCGGGAACCTGCCCGCCGCCCGTCATAGTATAAGGCCCGCGATGCGCCGCCTTGCGTCCAGCCGCGGCATCGTCATCTTCCGCAACGAAGTCCGCGAAATCAACCGCTTGCGTAGCGGTAACCGGCTCCGAAGAGGCAATCGCTGACTGAACGGCCTTCAGCGTTTTGTTCGCTTCTTCAAGCGCAATCGCCTCGGCTTTTTTCAGACGGAAATCAGCCTCGACGCTATCTTTGGCTTCGGCCAATTCAGGCAGGTAATCCTCTTTGATTTCCATCAATTCAAAAATGTAATAGCCATTCAAAACTTCTTCACGGCTTTGCGGATTGGGACGGCTTGTGCTTTCGACGGGAATATAGGTGCTTTCTCCGACGGCGCCAAGATCAAATATCGCCTGGCTCAAGCGAGGATCGCTCGCCGTAATACCAATCGGATCATTCAGCGAAATCAATTCCGTCTCGCTTGCAGTCACGCCTTTTTCTTGTGCAACAGACGCCAGGTTTGAAGCGGCGTCGAATAAATTATTGGCGAATTCGCTCGCGCTGATGCGCGCCAACTGCGCCGATTGGTCACGGGTGTAATCGGCTTCAACTTGACGACGGACTTCATCTAACTCCGGCAGCCGCGCGGGTTCGCGGGCAAGCAGGCGAATGATGTGGGTCCCCGTTGAAGTCGTAAACGGCCCGTTGACTTCACCGTCTTGGGAACCAAACGCCGCGCCGACCAATGCGAAGGGACGCGCCCCAAAGCCGGGAATAAAGTTATCGGAACGCCCAAACGGCTGTGACGTTTCTAACGTCAGCCCGCGGTCCGCCGCAATGGTTTCTAAAGCGGAGGAGGCGGTGCGGATTTTATCAATGTCTTCTTCAGCCGCAGTTTGAGCGATGCCGCCGGCTTTCTCTTCTTTAACGTCTTGCACAACTTGTTCCCGCGCTTCGTCGAGCGTCATGTCGCGGCTTTCTTCCCGCTCGAGAGTCTCAACAAGATAAAGGTTTTGCGTACGCGCATTGCCCGCGAGAACCACGGGGGCGTTTTCGTCATTACGAAACGCCGCTGACGTCAGATAAAACCCGTCGGTTGTTGGAATGCCGGGAATGGCCCCGCCGCGTTCCACCCAATCGCTGGTCTGAATTTCATATTCATTTTGCACTGTATCTAACGAGACGAGCGAACCGGCTTTTTCTTGCATGGCCTCGACGGCGCGTTGTTTTTGAAGCGTTGAGCGAATCTCGCCGCTCACGCTTTCGAGCGAATCGGTACCCTCTTCTTTGCGGTCTTCGACCTTGAGAAGGTGGTAGCCAAATTGCGTCTTGACAGGGTCCGAAAGATCACCAATCGGCAACGAGAACGCCGCTTCGTCAAACGCAGGAACCATGACGCCTCGGCCAAAGTAGCCCAAGTCGCCTTTATTTTGCTTGGCCGTCGGATCTTCGGAATATTTCTCCGCCGCTTCGGCGAACGTCAAATCGCCGTTCGTAATTTCTTGTGTGATTTCCGCGATACGCTGCTGGACGGATTCGTCGGTTTTATCTTCATCCACGCGCAACAGCAAATGGCTGGCTTTGGCTTCTTCGCCGTGTTGATAGCGCACGATGTTTTGTTCGTAAAACGCGGCGACGTCTTCATCCGACACGTCTTGCGAGGCGGCATAGGTTTCAAGCGGTTCCTGAATATAACGGAACTTCACCCGCGCCTGCGTCACATATTTGCCTTTGTTTGATTCAAAAAAGGCTTGGACTTCTTCATCGCTTGCGGTGGTTTGGTCTGCGAAATTTTCGGGCTTGTAGGTCAAATACTGCACCCGGACTTTTTCGGCCACTTCATAATTCTGGCGGTTATTATTGAAGTAGCGCTCCAATTGAGCGTCGAAGAAGGTCGCGTCTTGAATATAGTCCGATGCGGGGAAATACACATACGAAGCGCGGCGCTGTTCGGGCACGCGATAGTCTTCGATGTTTTCCTGGAAGAACGCCGCCAATTCAGCGTCGTCGACTACCACTTCATCGGTATATTTCGTCGGTTCGAACGCGAGATAGTCGATGTCCATCGAAATCTTTTCGCGCTCTTCGGATTGGCCCAGTTCGCTTGCGGCCTGAAAACCTGAACTCGACGCCAAGTAGCGAATCTTGCCCAAGGTCATAAAGTCGCGTTGTTGCTCTTCATAATTAACCGGGTTGATTCCGTTATATTGCAAAATCGTACGATAAGCGGCGACATTGAAATTGCCGTTTTCATCTTGAAACGCGGGCGTACTTTGAATGTTTTGCACCACTTCCTGGTTGGTGGTGTCAACGCCCCATTTTTTAGCGATTTGTCGCAGCAACGTCGCAACGATGGTTTCACGCAAGGCTTGCTCGCGCACCATATCCGTGTCGATCTCAGCGTCGGGATTCTGTTGTTCAACGCGGCGACGGATATCATCCTGATGAAATTCCCACTCCCGCGTGGACACATCTTCGCCGTTGACTTTCGCCACCCATTGCACCTGTTGCGGCGCGGCGCATTGGCCGTACCCGTACAACAAGACGAAAGATGGAATGACCAGCCACAACGTGGCCGCCATAATATTTTTCTTATGCGCATTCAGAAACTCTAACATTCAGACAAAACCTCCAAATCAATCAGGACGTCAATGCGCCTTTGCTGATTTAACATTTGCGCTGCGTCTCGTAATTTGATACGCAACATCCCGCGTGAAAGTATGCAGCGGGAACTCAAGCCCCGCCTCCCCCGCTTGAAAATCACCGATTGTTTCCCGTGCAGCGGACCACGGATCAAACCGGACGACTCGATACTCGCCTGACGTATACCCAGGCAACTTGACCGTCGTAGGCTGCAAGGTTTCAGCGTTTGGATATTGGTCGAACACAACATAACGGTGCGCCCGGTCCTGAATCCATACCAATGCGCGTTCGGCGGCGCCGCGCGCAAATCCAACGGGTCTCTGCACAAATTGGCTAATCGACAACGAGCGCAATTCGACCCAGTCGGCCCCTACATTACGAATTTTGATGCTGTTTTCTCCCTCAGCAAGGGAGACAACGATTCGGCCTTGATCGCCGGACATTGTAGTATCTTCACTGCTTGCAGCGAATACCTCGGAGCGAACAAGCGCATCATTCACATAAATCCTCAAGGCGGCGCCGGCCCGCGCAACCCGCTCTAACTGGACCGTAAACTCGCGCGGGGCGTCTAAAGTCACTTGAAATACAGGGTTTGGAGCCATATTGCGATGGGAGTTGCCATGAATAAAGGTCGTCGCCTGATTTAATCCGTCAACAGTCCCATCTGGAAGAATTTCAAAGGTTTCGTGGTCAGTCTCCCCCCATCCCTGCTCTGGGATGAAGGTAAAGTCATCGGCATTGTCTTTTTGCGGCGCGATCAAAACCGTCGTCGGCAGCAATTGTTCGCGCTCCCAATCGACATCTTCTATATAGTCGGCGAGAAACCGAAAGTGATGATATAAATCCGCCGGGCGGATCCAATTGTCCCACCACCATGTCATCGCCGTCCCGCAGTCATAACTATGCACCGACGACCATAACTGGTTGTGCAGGCTCACCCCTTCTTTGTCAGACCGGGTCGGCCCGCGCCAGTCGTACGCCATTTCTGAGAAGAAATGCGGCTTGTGCATTTCATCTTCAAAATAGCGCTTCGCGACCGATTGCTGGCGTTCGATCAGATTATTTGTGTAGGAATGAGTTTGGGCGTAATCAATGCCGTCGATTCGATGCAAAGGCGACACGTCGCCCGATCCGCTGGTGGAACGCAGGTGATCGTATGGATCAATCGAGGCGAGGTACGCCGCCATTTCTTCATGCCAGTCGCGAACAACGGCCATGTCAAAATTGGAGGTGAGATCAACTTCGTTCCAAAATTCCCACGCCATTAAATTGGTGAAGGCGCCATACCGCCCGACGAGATAACGCAACTTGTCGCGGTAATCTTTTTTTGCGCGCTCGTCGGTAAAGAATTCGGAGGGACCGTTTAGATAGCCGCCGTTGGCTTTGTTGTAGGGGTTTTCATCCCAAATGGGGTTGGTCGAATTTGAATATTGCCCGTGATGGTTGACGACCAGGGTGACGGTAATTCCCCGCTCTTTGGCGTTTTGCAGGATGCCGTCCCACAGCGCGGCGTTATCGAGATCGTATGCGTCCAGGCCGTGGTAGCGTCCGCCCTGCGGAGACCACACCAGTTCGGTATAGCCCCACGAAACCATCCAGATGCGAATCCAGTTGATCTTGGCGGCGTGGCACTCGTCGAGATATCCCGTCCAATCAGAAAGCGAACGCGATACCCAACCCATGTTTTCCCCCAGCGGAAAATACGAGTCGCCGTTGTCGTAGACAAAGTAGCGTCCGCTCTCGCCAACACGGATAAAGCCTTGTTCGTCGCTTGGCTCAATGGTGAATTCACCCGACGCAAGTTCACGCGCGGCGCCGTCTTGCACAGCGTTGATTTTATATTGATAGGTTCCCGGTTCAGACGCCGCGTAGCGCAGCCCCCATTGGTTATCTTTGGTATAAAAGCAAGGAACAAGAAAGGTCTCGCCGAATTCTGCCGTTATGGTCGCATCAACTTTGACAATGTCTGAATCAAAGGGGTTCTCATACTCGGCGTTATCTTCAGCGAAGGCTTCAAAAATTTCATATTGCCCAAGCGAATAAGAGAGCGGCGCGAAAATTAAACAGGCGAGAGGCAACAAAACGCCATAACGAAGCCGTGCAAAACAATGATGTATCGACATGAGTCCTTCTCCACTAAAACAACATCGAATCGCTTATTCTTTTGAGTCGTTGCGCGGGCCGTGCTTATCTTTCCAGGCTTTGGCTTTTTCAAGAAACTCGCGCAAGCCCGCCTCGTCGCCCGATTCGATCAATTTCTTTAAGGAAATAAGTTCATCAGACAGCGCCGTTAAAGCGTCGCAAATTGCGCTCTGATTGTCCAGGCAGATGTCGAACCAAATGTCAGGGCTTCCCGCCGCCAGCCGGGTGGTGTCGTGAAAACCCGTCCCAACCACGGGCAAGATGGCGTCGCCCTGGGCCTCTGCGACGCGGCACAACGCCTTCGCCGTGAGATGGGGCAAATGGCTGGAATGGGCCGTCAATCGGTCATGGTCGGCGGGCGACATTTCAGTCACGCGCATACCCAGTTCCTGCCAAAATTCGAGCGTGAGTTTCACCGCTTCGGCGTCACTGGTTTCATTGGGCGTCACGATGCAAACGCGCCCGTCGAGAAGTTCCGCCCGCGCCGCCGCAACGCCGGTCTCATGCGACCCCGCCATGGGATGCGAGCCAACAAATCGTACCCGATTTCCAGCAACAGCCTCACATTGCGCAACCAGCTCGTCTTTGGTGCTGCCCACGTCAGTCACCACCGCGTTGGGCGTGAGAGAAGCAAGCGTTTGTTTGAAATTTTCTGGAATCAATCGCACCGGCGTACACAATATCAGCGCATCCAATTTTGGTTCGATTGCGTCCGGCTGCGTGGAAATTTCATCGACCGCGCCGCATTGGACCGCTTCATTCAAGCGTTCGACTGAACGCCCGATGCCGACCACTTGCGCTTGCGGCCAGCGCCGTTTGATCGCAAGACCCACCGAACCGCCGAGCAAGCCGACGCCGTAAATTCCAATTCGTTGAAAAAAGGGGAGATCGCGGGCCACAGGAAACTCTACAAAATTTCGTCTCTGTTCGGACGAAGCGCGCGGGGATACGACCCCAAAATCTTCACGAACAGGCTAAAGGATTCAATATCGCGGATTGCGCCCGCGACGTTTTCATCTTGATGATGGCCTTCGCATTCCAGAAAGAACATATATTGCCAGGCTTCCTGTTTGCTGGGGCGAGAAACGATATTGGTCAAATTGACTTTGTTCTTTTTGAACGGCTCCAGCATCTTATACAATGCGCCCACCTGGTCGCGCACATAGACCGCCATCGAGGTCTTGTCTTCTTTGCTGGGCTGCAAGGCTTTCTTGCCTAAGATATAGAAGCGGGTGGTGTTTCCGGTGATGTCTTCCACGCCGCGCACCTGAATCGGCACTTCAAAAATGTCCGACGCCAGTTCGCTGGCGACCGCCGCCGCCTTGCGGTCTTCTAAACAGAGTTGCACCGCGCGCGACGTGCTGGAACTATCAATCAGTTGCACGTTAGGCAGGTTCGACTCCAGCCATTTGCGGCATTGGGCAAGCCCCTGCGGGTGCGAATAGACTTTATCAATCTCGCTCAGTTCCGAAAAACTGATTAGGCAATGGGAAATCGGCAAGTAACGCTCGCCGATGACTTTTACGGTTGAATGGGCAACGCGGTCAAGCGTCTGCGCGACGCTGCCTTCGATGGAGTTCTCGATCGCAACGAGGCCGTAGTCCGCGCGATTGCGCTCCATCGCCTCAAATACCTGGCCGATGGTCACGGTTGGGATGTAATTCGCCGAACGCCCGAAATGGATTTGCGCCGCAGCGTGGTGGTAGCTGCCTTCGGGGCCGAGATACGCAATCGAAATCATCGTTTCCAGTGAACGGCAGGCGCTGATGACTTCGCGGAACACGCTGGCGACGGCTTCGTCAGTCAGCGGCCCGTCATTCAGTTCGCGCAATTTGTCGAGAATCGCTTTTTCACGCGACGGGATATAAAACTCGGCCTCACGTTCGCTTTTAAGTTTGCCGATGGCCTGCGCCTGCCTGGCGCGGTCGTTGAGCAAACTCAATATTTCGCTGTCGATCTCGTCGATGCGGTTGCGAATTCCGTTCAATTGTTGTTCTAATGCAGAACGGTCTTTTTCCGGGGCGTTCAAAGCCTTCACCTCTCCCAAAAAGGTAGAAAAAATCCTATGTCGGACTATTTAGATTGTAAAGAAATAAGGATAGCGCAATCCCGCCTGACAGCGTAGGCGAAACTGCATGGGAATACATAGAAGCCGTCTCAAAAACAATGGTGACAAAAAGGGAATCCGGCTTATCAAAAATTGACAAACCAATTCTGGCATGGGTGCGACTCTGGGAGCGCCTGTGAACAGGGCAATAAAGCCCGCACTGAAGCGAGCAGAGATGTACCCATGCCTCTCACGGCGAATGATCAAGTATTTATGAGGTGGCTTCGAGTCTCGGGGAGTGTTTCAGTGCAAGATGTAAGACATATTGGGCGAATCTTCGCCGATCCAGCCATCGCCGCCCAGAATCATATTGACCAGAAACTGCACGTCATCTTCATCGACTTCTTGCGAGTCGAAAAAGAACGAGCGTTCAACCACTTCTTCGCGTTGTTGGGGGGTCAATTTGCCTTCGACCACGAGCCGCGTTAAATAGCCGCGCGCCTGCGGGGTCAACTTCATTTGTTCCAAATATTGATAAACTAAATTAGTTTTGAATGGAAACGGAACCGAAGCGCCGTCTTCAATACGTGAGCGGATCCGGTTCGCGACCTCAAACGCAACGTCGATTTCGTTGTCGTTGAAACCCCGTCCCTCGAGTTGTTCGGTCAATTCGCGCCGAACCAACCCCCAATCCTCATCTTCATGTTCCAGCGATTTTGCCAGAATAAAACTCACCATTTCAATTAAGCGGGTCAACATGAACGATGATCGCTCCCTTCGGTTCGCCCTACGTCTCTTCCGTTGCGGTTCCACGAATTACCACAACTATAACATAGATTGAGCCGGTCTCAATAATAAATTTCGTTAAATGTCTCACATAAGTATAAGTGTTTCATCGAAAACTGACTAGCGCAGCTCTTCGGGGTTCTTCCACTGTATAAAAAAGGTTCATCCGGTAAGTGAGTACTTACATTGATGGATGGCCATAATATTGATTCAGAAACAGGCTCCGGCATTTCATAAATTGACAAACCAATCAGGCATGAGTGGAACTCTGGGAGCGCCTGTGCATAAGGGCTTGAAAGCCCGCACTGAAGCGAGCAGAGTTGTACCCATGCCTCATACAGCGAAAGATCAAGAAATTACGAAAAAGCGTCAAAAAAACACAATTCAATTTGTGATAAAGTATCCAAATACCGGAAGAATCTAAAAAACTCTTGGTTTCGACGGGTTGACGCATTCGCATCCCTAAGTAATATCTTTTTGGTACAAAACGGGCCATTAGCTCAATTGGTAGAGCGTCCGACTCTTAATCGGCAGGTTATAGGTTCAATTCCTATATGGCCCAGTTTTTAACCTCCCTATCATATTAATCAGAGAGCCTATTTCTCTCAAATATAAATTCCCAGACTATTCGTTTTGTTTGATATTTTTCATATTTCGAATTCTATCTCTTCAGAAGTACCTGAAAGTTCGCCAGTACGATTCACTCTACTGAAGTTCTAGCAATTGCAAGTTTTTCTTTGCTTTATCCTCTTCTCTCTTTCGAGATTCATACTTCTCCAACGTCACAACATCGCATTCCAGCATTTGAGCGCCCGGCATATCCATGCGGGGTTTTTGCTGCAATGCCATTTTGCCCTCACGGATGATTTCGAGCGCACGCTGATAATTAGCAGGGCTCAAACCTATGAGACATGGACTGTGTTCAGGACGGGTAAAGTTACATTGTGAGCCTTCGAGTTCAGTGCTTATGTCTCCGACCATAACCCCGGTCAATTCTCGAAGTTCATCGATTTGGTCATTGGTTAGCGGGGACCGGCCAAAAACATTATCGGGATACACGCTGGCGTATGAACCGTAATATGGCGCGTTGAGATCAATCCAAGTGATGATCCGGGCCATGCTTTCCTGGTCAATCTCTAAATTCTGATGTCCGCTTTGGATCACATCCACCAGACGGCTGCGGTGAGACCCCCACGCATACGGAGGCAAGACTTCGGCGGGGCCGTCATCAACCGCTTTGACCAATAACTTTTTATCTGACGGCTGGTCACGATACCAACGCAATGCTGATTTGTTCCGAAGTTCCAGGTACGAAGTGTTAAATGCCAATCCCAAATCACCGGATAGGTTTAACGCCTCACCCGCTTTTTTATCGTAGTCGTGACATTTGACGCAATAGCGGTCAAACACCGGTTGCACTTCAGTGAGATAATTAAAATCCCGTGGTTCGCCATACCAATGTTCAATGTTGCTGGGCTTTCGTTGTAACGCTTGAAGGTCTCCAGAGAATTTAGGAGCCGCCTGCCTGTCATCATGGCAGCCGATACACCCCTGCAATTCACCAGGCCGGACAATCGTCCCGCTTCGCATCGTTTGAACCATCATGCCGTTTTGATCAAGCAATTGGAAATAGATAAAGGTGTCTGCAGGAACTTCAAGATAGGCGGAGCCATCGTTTTCAACAGGAACGTCGCCCAAGATGCGCTTGTTATTGGTGCAGTTAAAATTCATCGCGGGAGCCTGCGTCGCGTCCAGGTTCCAGTTTGTCTGCGTCCAGAACCGCTTGACGGGCGCTTCAATGACGCGCAGGGTTTTGACTACGCCACGCTCTACTTGCTCCATTCCGCCGCCGGTATAGACATCGGCGACATAGAGAAGCCCGGTATCCTTTGAATAATCCACACGAGATGGAATATAGGTCGGCCGGTCAGACGGCTTGAGAGGCATGGGGTCAAAACAGCCTTGCTGTTCTTCATAAAGACAAATTTCATTACCAAATCGGTCTAAAAGAAAAATGCCCGTCCGTTCGCCCTCAATGGTTCGTGAACACAAGAAATAGGTATCTGACAGCGGGAATGGATCTTCATACTTTTGTTCTAACCGGGTGAAGTTGTCTATTTGTCCGCCGTGTGGGTGATTGCGTTGTTTTCCTTTTCCATAGCCCGTGTTGTTCGTGATTAATGAACTCAAATCATCAGGCCAGCTGTGTACAACCGGCTCGTTGCCATCCATTCCAACTTCGCGGTCAATGATTCCAATCGCGCCCCACGGTCTGTCGTGACACGACCCTAAAGTGGCAATTAGCATTGAAGTATCTGGTATGCTGCGGGCATCCATAATGCCGCCGGGAGACCAGGCGTTATTGCCGTAATACACTACATGGTTCGTTCCATCAGGGTATGTCGTCCACAACCCAAAGGCGGGGCCGAAATGCTTATCAACATATTCCCACCGATCATAGAGGATGCGTCCATCAGGCAACAGACTGGGATGCCCTTCAAACAATGTGTTTCGCCCAATCTGGTGAATATTGTCTCCTTGAGGCCCCATGCGAAAGAGGTTGCCCATGATATGCCGATTGCATTGGCAAAATTTTGGTTCGCGAGTCGAGACAAAAACGATGTCATCATTCGGTAAATAGATTGGATCAATATCTGACAGCCCGCCGCCATCCGTTAACTGTTTGATCTGTTGGCTTTCCATATCCATTTCATAGATGTGGTAATCATCTTCAATCGACTTTCGCATGGAGAATAAAACACGTTGACCGTCGAAATGCACTTCCAGGTCGCGCACGATCCCATCATTCAACTCAAGCCATGTTGTGATCCGCCCCGTTCTGAAATCAATTGATTTTAACGCCGATCCACCCCGAAAACTGCTGGTGTTGATTTCGCCGGTTTGAAACATGGTGGCGGTACTGTGGTGGTCATTCAGATATTGGTCGCGCACGACAAAAAGAACCGGTTGGCGATTGACGAGAGGGTTTTCGGTCAAAGCTGTTTTTTGAAACGCATTGATATCATCGCGCAACCCCGTTAAATCCTGAGACGTTGTTTGCTGAATTTGATCTTTGAACCCAGCGGCTTGCTTTAGATACTGTTGCCCGTTTGGATATTCATCTTCATACGTATCGGTCAAATGAATTATTGCTTTTTGTGTAGAGTTTAATTTATCATTCAATTCTTGGTGGACTTTGTTGATTTGTTGTTCATTGGAAGCAATTTCACTGGTTTGAGCGGAAACAACGATGAGAGGAAAAAGGAAAAGAAGCATTGCTTTATTCATGATGTTTATCCTAACAGGAGACGGATCCAAAATATTATCGTTCTATTATACACAGAAAACTTCACCTCTTATATCTTCTTGATTCACCCCGCCCCCTATTCTGGCAACCACAAAATGGTTCATTCGGTAAGTGAGCACTTACCTTGATGGATGGGCATAATATTGATTCAGAAACAGGCTCCGGCATTTCATAAATTGACAAACCAATCAGGCATGGGTGAAACTCTGGGAGCGCCTGTGCATAAGGGCCTGAAAGCCCGCACTGAAGCCAATGTCATTGACTTCAGACTTTTAGCCCCCTTTTTTAAGGGGGGACGGCGCTGAAAGCGCCAGGGGGGATTCGGGCGCAACACGTTGCGCCCCTACAGGGCTGATAT
>JAVCCE010000066.1 GCA_030765645.1 Candidatus Hinthialibacter antarcticus
CATGATATAGTAAACTCGTGGACATTCTGTATGCCTTTCTGAACTAGAGATCGCCGTTTCTAAATTCAGAATATACAGTAATGTCCATTCTTTTTTACACAAAAGTACTCAAATACCGGAAGAACCAGATTTATGTATCATAACAATATTTTGACTTTTTTATAAAGCCAACTAGCCAATATGGTCAAATTGGATTCGGTGATTTATGATATAGCATCTGGTCAAATAAGAAAAGATTATGAACCCAATCTCTTTTTCAATAAACGTATTACTGATTTCGCCGCAGGATGAAGTCGTCCAACAGATCAAACCGATTTTCGGCGAGTATGGGTTCAGCGTGTTATCGGTTTCCTCTAAAAAAGCCGCGCTCCGCGTTCTATATTCAAATTATATTTCTTTGGTTGTGGTTGATGGAACTCAGGACCAACAAACAGCGCTTCGAATATGCCAAAATATTCAACTCTCGCAACTTTTTTCAGAACGGCCCCTGCTTCTCATTCACAACGAAGACCAACCAACCAATCTTCAAGAATGGCTCGATGCTGGAGTAACAGATTTCATTACAGCACCCATTTGCTCTGACGCGCTTTCGTTTCGCCTTCGCGTGATAAAGAACCATATTTTAAAACATTCTCATCACAAGAAAATGCTGAATCAAATATCTGATCGAGGCATTTATTCTCCAAATGATTTTTTTTCCGAATTCGTCAAGAAAATCGCGAAAACCTTCAACGTTAAGTATGGCATCATCAGCAAACGCACTGACTCTTTCGCTTGGCGCACGAAAACGCTTTCGTTTTGGAGCGTTGATCAATGGGGGAAAAATTTTGAATACGATTTGGACGGCTCGCCCTGCGAAACAGTATTCCAGGACGGGCCTCAATGGTATGGAACTGACATTCAAGAACAATTTCCTAAAGATAAAGCATTAAAAAAACACAACATTTTGTTCTATTTGGGCGTCCCGCTTCAAAACAGGCATGGCGAAGTGATTGGACACGCCTGCATATTACATGACCAGCCAGTCGCGTATGATCCCTATCTTGTTTCGGTGATGAACGTCTTCGCTGTTCAGGCCGCAAACGAAATGGAGTTCCGTTCTGAACGGGCTGATAGCGCCAGGTTGAAAGCCATTACTGAGAATCTGGATGTGGGATTATTGTTGGAAGATGAAGCGCGACGGATTCAAGTGATTAATGCAAATTTCTGTGAATTGGCGCAGATTAAACAAGCGCCGAATGAATTAGTTGGATTAACCGCCAGCGAGTTCGCAGGCGGTATCGAAGCGCAGGTTGTCGATAGAGAGCGCTTTCAGGTCCGCACAAACGAACTGTGTCAGCTCAAAGAGCCAGTGTTGAACGAAGAGTGGATTCTCAAAGATGAGCGCATTATCAACCGGGACTATTTTCCTGTATTTGAGAATGAAACCTACAAAGGTTGTTTGTGGTTGTTTCGGGACGTGACGTATGAGAAATCGAAAGAATTTCAACTGAATGACATACAAGAGCAAGAAATCGAAATCGGTTCCAAAATTCAAAAAACATTATTACTGGGCATAACGCCGACGGACATTCCCGCCTTGGATGTGGCTGCGCTCAGTATTCCCTCTAAACGAATTGATGGTGATTTTTACGATTTTTTCCACGTTGATGAAACGCGCCTGGATGTCTTGGTCGGCGACGTCATGGGGAAGGGAGTTCCCGCCGCCTTGCTGGGCGCCGCCGTAAAAAGCCATTTTCAACGGGCGATGCGCAAACTACTCGCAGCCCGCCCGGGCGGCTGGCCCGAACCGAGAGAAATCGTTGCGCGGGTTCACCATGCGATGACGGAGCAACTCATCGAACTGGAAAGTTTCTTCACGCTGTTTTATATGCGCTTCGACGTCAAACAAAGCGAATGCGTGTTTCTTGATTGCGGACACATGCCGACCATTTGGTTTCAAGCGAAATCTCAAACCAGCCGATTCATTCAGGGCGAGAACCTACCGATTGGCGTTTCCGAATCAGAACAATTTGGGCAACGGGCCTTTTCGTTTGAGCCAGGCGATTTTTTTGTGATGTATTCTGACGGTTTAACGGAAGCGCCTTCGCCAAGCGGCGAATTATTTGGCATCGAACGCTTAAAAGCGTTCGTCGATCAGAACCATACCCTCTCACCCAATGAATTAATCGACAAAATCCATAAGCATTTAGCGGCCTATACGCAGTCTCCGCATTTTTCAGATGATTTGACTTGCGTTGTCGTAAAAATTTGTGAATACGGGGTCGCAACGCCGTCTCGAAGACTACAGGACCATTTTGAAGGTTCTCTTGTAGAATTAGAACGAGGCAGACAGTTTTTAAAAACATTTTATGATGAAAGCCAAATAAAACCCGATCAAAATTTCATGCAGCAACTTACATTGGCGATGAACGAAGCGGCGGCCAACATCATCCAACACGCCTATGATGGAGAAGAAGATGGACAGTGGGAGATGATTATTGAAGAATTTCAAGACCGCTGGGTGTTATCGCTTCTGCATAACGGAACGCCATTTGACCCGGATGAGGCGCCGGAACCTGATTTTGACGGGTCGCGGTCTTCGGGGTTCGGCGTGTATATTATCCGCAACAGCGTGGATGAGGCGGTCTATGGGCGCCACGACGACGGGCGCTGTTTAATTCAACTGATGAAGCGATTTTAAGCAGTGAAAGGAAATCCAGAATGAATTGTCTTTCCAGTGAAATTGGGGACGTTCTGATTATTCAATTCCGGTTTGAAACTCTCGATGCGAATAATGCCAAAATGGTACGGCAAGAAGTTGACCCCATCATACAAGACCGGAAAAAAGTCGCGGTCGATATGTCAGAGGTGCAATTTATTGATAGTTCAGGGTTGGGTACCTTGTTGACCTTCTATCGAAAAGTGAAATCCGTTGAAGGCAGCCTTTTACTATACGGCATGACCTCACAAGCGATGTCGCTGTTTGAGTTAGTGAAAATGGACCGTATTTTTGAAGTCGTCGAATCGCAAGACGACGCGATTCACGCACTGAATGGAGATGCGCAGCAATAGGCGAAAACAAAAATCGCCCAAAATTGGCTTTATTGCGGAATCCGTTCTTGAATCGCGTTGATTAACAGTGATTCATCAACAATTGGCTTGGTGATGTATTCGTCAAACCCTTTCGACAAATATTTTTCGCGGTCGCCAGCCATTGCGTGCGCGGTTAAGGCAATCACCGGGATATGTTTTAACCGCTCATCTTTTCGAATCAATGACAAGACCTCCACGCCGTCCATTTCAGGCAAAGAAATATCCAGGAGAATTAAATCCGGGATTTCGGTCTTCATGCCTTTGAGCGCTTCCGGGCCGGTTTCATATTCTGTGATCTCATAATCGTCTTCTAAAATTGCAGAGACGAGTAATCGGTTATCAGGGTTGTCTTCGATTACGGCAATTGTTTTCATTAATTTCTCTCAACTAAAATCGTTTTCATCGCTTGGATGGTGTTGTTAAAACACTCGTCGAGCGCAACCATCCCCTGTATTGCTTCTTCTGCTTTTCCTTCGCGGGCGAGCCGTTCTATATTTTCAGCGGCGTTAAAAAGCGGATGAGCGCCGAAGTTGCCTGCACTGGATTTGATGGCGTGCACAGAGTCAGACAGCTGTTTTAAATCGAGTTCTTGTCTTGCCTCTTGCGCAAGCTGATAGTTCTTTGGCGCATGATTCAGAAACAGCTGAATCATTTTCTCAACCAGAGCGTCGCCGCCAATCTCTTTGATCCGTTCAATCGCACTGTCATTAATATACATTCTTTTTCTCTCAGTGATTATATGATGTCTTGCAATGCTTGCCACAAACCCCGGTAGTATTTCATGACCCGGATCGGATCGTCGCTGCCTTGAATTTCCGCCATGCAAAACCCTTTGAAGCCAATTTCGTTTAAGCCTGCGTATAGTTTACGGTAAGGGTATTCTTCGTCATATAAATCGCGCATGTGTACGCTGAAAATTTTCGATTTGAGTAGATCAAAGTTTGCGTCCCAACCAAGGCCCGATAAATCATTGGCGTTTGAATTCCAACAAACTCCAACATTGGGATGATCGGCGGTATCCATCATAGTTTTCATGTGGCGCGGATCCGATGTATCACGACCATGTACTTCAACGCGAATCTGGACGCCGTAATCGGCGCCGAATGCCCCAACTTCACGCAAAGAGAGGCCGATTTGTTCCAGCGTTTTTTCTTTCGGAACGTCCTTCGGCAGCGCATTCGGGCGCACTTTGATGCCGGAGGCGCCAACGTCATGCGCCAGTTTCATATACTCTTTTGTCGCTTCTATATCTTTCTTCAACTTTGCTTGGTCCGGGGTGTGATAATCAAATGCGCTGCCGAGTCCAATCAAAGTAATGGGGGAATCTTCAAACTGTTTTTTTGTCTCTTTGCGCTGAGAGGCGCTCAGGCTGACTTCAACGCCATGCGCATGGGTTGTACGTAATTCGACGCCTTGAAACCCAGTCTCGCTGCAATTTTTGATGATGGTATCAACATCCCAATCTTTGGCCATGTTGTAGGTGACAAGCCCTAATTTCAAGTCGCCGTTTTTCGAAGCGGCCTGGGCCGACAGGTTTGATTGCGTATTGAAACCGATGAAAGCGGTTCCTGCCCCAAGCGTTTGCAGCATCGTTCTACGTTTCATACAATTTCCCCTTGAATCGCGATTGATCGTTAAGGTGCGTATATAGTGAAGCACAATCGACGGTGTGTCGATATCTTTCTGTAAAAAATTTATTTTGATAATACCCCACCGCGACAAAAAAAGGTATGATCCTATTATAAATTAATGAAACGATTGAAAGGATGCCTGATATGCAACCGAATGATACTGACTCAAGTTATCACCGTTTCTACCGTGATGGCGCCCCTTACATGGGGAGTTTTGAAGAAGTCGTATCCAAATTGGTCATTGCGCAAAAAGGGAGTTCGGAATATTTGGTGCCGAGCATTTTAACTTTGATGAAAGGCATTCATGACCGCTTGGCTGATCTTCAAACGTTGCTTGGCGAAACGGAAGACCTGATTGAACAAGCGCGCGAAAAACAATCTGACCCTGCGGAAATCGGCAAACTCATTTCGGTTTGCGTTGAACTGCAACGAATACAAACCAACATGGTAGGCAATGTTGAAGGTTGCGTCGATGATATCCTAGACCACGCCTTGCCTCGTGAATGACTCGGTTTAAATTATGATTTCGATTCAATCCTTTGAATTTCATGTATTGAACATGAAAACGCGTATGCCCTTTCAATACGGCATCGCTTCGCTCACTTCGCTGCCCCATTTGATTGTTCATGCTCATGCTCAAATAGACGGCGTCTCTCAAATAGGGCTCTCGTCGGAAGGGCTGCCACCCAAATGGTTTACCAAAAACCCGCAAACGCATTTCAATGATGACTTGCCGGAATTGATCGAAGTCATTGAGGCCGCTTGCAGGCACATGGTCTCAGCAGGCGAATGTGAATCACCATTCAAATTATGGAAATTGACGTTTGATGCGCAGCGAGAATGGGCTGACTCAAAGGGATACCCGCCGCTTTTATGGGCGTTTGGAGTAAGCCTGGCGGAACGCGCAATGATTGATGCGTTTTGCAAAGCGAAACACATCCCATTTGTTCAAGCGCTGCACCAAAATTTGTTTGGAATTGATTTGAGCGTAATTCACCCCGAGCTGGCTGGGACGGCGCCATCGCAATGGCTGCCGCATACTCCCGCAACTCGTTTGACGGTGCGCCATACGGTCGGGCTTGGCGATCCAGTCCGAGAGGCTGACATCACTGATGCAAACCGGATCAATGATGGTTTGCCGCAATCATTAGAATCATGTATTCAGACGTATGGCATTAACCATTTCAAAATAAAAATTTGCGGCGACAAGGAAAAAGATTTAGACAGGTTGCACCGTCTAGCCGACTTGTTTCAATCTCTCGATCTTGATGAATATGCATTTACATTGGATGGAAACGAACAGTTTCGCGATGTTGATGCGTTCCGTTCATTTTGGCAATTGGCAAATTCAGACAATGGCCTGAGCAATTTTTTCTCTCACTTATTATTTGTCGAGCAACCTCTACACCGCGACGTTGCGCTATCTGAACAGGCCGCCTCTCAACAATTGGCTTGGAAAGACCGCCCGCCGACAATCATTGATGAATCCGATGGAGATACCGATAGTTTGCGTTTAGCGCTGAACAATGGATATATCGGAACCAGTCACAAGAATTGTAAAGGCATTTTTAAGGGAATCGCCAATGCTTGCTACATACAGCATCTTAATGTCAACGCTGAGAATCAACCGTATCAGATAAGCGGGGAAGACCTCGCGAACGTGGGGCCAGTCGCGTTGCTCCAAGACCTGGTATTAATGTCGGCGCTCGGCATAACGCATGTAGAACGCAACGGTCATCATTATTTTAAGGGTCTTTCCATGTGGCCAGAACAATTGAATGAAGATGTGATAATGACCCACGCTGATTTATATGAAATGAGTTCAACTTCATTTCCAACAATGAAAATTACGAATGGTTCCATTGAAATTAAATCGTTATTGCAATCTCCATTCGGTTGTGGAGTCGCATTAAATTGTTCTGAGCATATTCCATTAAAGGATTGGGCGATCAGTTCGTTGTGATAATTTTTTTATAAAATACACCGAAATAGCAGTTTAGCTATTGTGAATTTCTGAAGAGAAAGTAGTCTTTAGTAGATAAATTCACTTTAATTTTATGCAGCAGTGGGAGAGCAGAATGAACAACTATGTGAAGTCAATCTCTATTGCAAGTCTGTGTTTCCTTACCCTCGTTTCAGTTTCCCCGACGTTCGCCCAATCAACCACAGACGAAATTCAAACGTTAAAAGAACAAGTCCAGATGTTGATGCAGCGCGTTCAGACGCTTGAAGAGAAAAATTCTTCATTGCAAAACCGACTAGAAAGCACACAATCATCGGTTGAAACGACAAAAGAGCAAATTAAAACCGTTTCAGAACAGACGCAATTAAACGCAGCGCACCAAACCAACGTCGTTTCATCAAAGTATGGCGCCAACCTTTATGGCTATGTAAAACTGGATGCGTCTTATGATGACTCGCGTTTACAACCAGGGAATTACGCGCTCTATGCGTTGTCAGACAGCAGTGGCTCTGATGATGATGAATTTAACGTAACAGCGAACCAATCGCGTCTCGGCTTTGATTTAATTGGTCCGACCATCGGTAACGCAGAAACTGGTGGAAAAATCGAATTCGATTTTTATGGAGGCGGGGCAGAAAACAAAGCGCACATGCGTATGCGCCACGCCTATGCGCAAATTGATTGGCCTGAATATGAAATGAGCCTACTTGCAGGCCAGACATGGGATGTCATCTCTCCGCTTGTTCCTGCTACATTAAATTTCCCCGTAGCTTGGTCCGCTGGTAACATTGGCGCAAGAAGACCACAACTGCGATTAACTAAAAACTATTCGATGACTGAGTCTACTGACTTACTGTTGCAGGCTGCCATTACCCGCACGATTGGCGACGATGTAGCAGGGCAGGATACTGGCAGCGATTCCGGCTTTCCCGGCGTACAAGGTCGCTTGGCATATTCGTTCCCGTTATTGACAGACAAGCCAACAACCATTGGCGTCTCTGGCCACTACGGACAAGAAGAGCATGATGGTATCAATAAAGATTTAGATACATGGTCACTCAATGTTGACGTTGATTTCCCCATCTGGGAACGGATTGGCCTGAAAGGCGAATTCTTCACGGGAACCAACCTTGACACCTATTTCGGTGGTATTCTTCAAGGTGTAAATACGACTATCGGTGAAGAACTACCCACCACAGGTGGATGGGCCGCGTTGTCTGTTACTCCAATGGATAAGGTGAATTTGAACTTCGGCGCCACTTATGAATCTCCCGATGATTTCTATGTAATGACAGACGGCCGCACTCAAAATAGTTCCTATTTTGGAAACATTTACTACATGTTTGATCCATCTTTGATCCTTGGTTTTGAAGCTTCCTACTGGGACACAAAGTATAAAGATTTGGATGACGGCGATGCGTTGCGCTTCCAGACTTCCGTTATCTATAAATTCTAGTACACCAAATTAATCAACACGTAAAACGCTCCTGATTTAAAGTCAGGGGCGTTTTTTTATGGTATTGCCTATTGACAACTATCCATCTCATCCTCAAAGATAAACAGCAGTATTTATTTGTTATTGTATAAAGGGGAAAGTCAATGAAATTTATTATCCGGTTATTCATTTTTGCATTACTCATCATCTCGCCATTTAGGTCGAATGCAGACTTATTATTTGACGGCTTCGACAACGACGGCGCTGCAACAAACGGCGTGGGGACGGACGGCGCTTGGAACCTGCCTCCTGATTCTGACTATCAAGTCGCCTTTGAAGCGCAAAAGGTCCATCAAGGCAGCGGGGCGCTAAAAGTATCCTGGGACGGAAAAGATTTGTGGTCGAGTTTTGTTTTTAGCGACCTCGACAAGGCAGGAAACGTCGGCAGCCTGTTTCAAGATGCGGACGCAGTGCGCATGGCGATTGCAGGCCCCGCAGGCCGCATCATTATCAAACTGATTGATTCCGAGGGCTTCGCAACAGGCGACGTTGCAAGCCTTGATGCGTCGGGAAGCGACGAGTACGAAATCGTTGAATTTCCGATCACGTCGGCGTTTAACTTTCCCATTGATCCATCCGGGATCAAAGAATTTGTCATTCTACCAGATGCAGGCCAGCAAGGTACAGCGGCTGATATCTATATTGACAGCATTGAACTCATCCAGGGCAGCGGCGACGGCGCAACCGTGATTGGCGTTGTTGATAATTTCGACAATGACAATTCAATTCAAGATGATCCGAATACCGCCGATTCGACGCCGTCAGCTTTTTCGCTGCTCCCAGGCCCGTTCGTTACGTCAGTTGTTGACGACCCCAGCGGAGCGGACAATAAAGTCTTACGGGTTGATTACAACACCAGCCCATGGAATGTGCTTTGGGTTACGGACCTCGACGTGACCGATTGGAGTGAAGTTGAAACCATTTCAATTGATGTATATGGATCAGCCAATGGGATACTACTCAAATACAAAGACGCCAGCGGCGCCGAACAGGAACCGGGCGGGGGGCTGCAAGACCACGTCGGCGATCAATGGGATACGCTAACCTGGGACTCCTTCACAGTTTCAAGCATTGATATCTTTAACATGGATAAATTGATTGTATTTATCGAAGGCCCCAACGGCGGAGAAGGTACCATCTATCTTGATAACTTAACCCTGACCGGGCCGCTTACAGCAATTCAACAATGGAGTTTGTATTAGATCACAAAGAACAAAAACGCCCCCGCCGAATTCAGTGGGGGCGTTTTCTATTTTATCGAACATCGCTTAATAGACTGACCACGCCCCGACTTCATCTTCTGCGTACGGATTTTTGAATATCCGTACTACCGGTTCATCAAGAACGAGTCCGAATGCGCTTGATATTTGCTTAATTGTATCTGAAAGCCCGGGCATGATGGTGCTCGCCGATACGACCGCCGCGACTTGGTTGTTGAGCGCGCACCGGGGTTGTTGTTGGTCGCCAACGGCTACCTCTCCGATTGCGCCGCCATAGTCAATAAATTCCGGGTCGCTTCTCCAGTTTTCATAAATGGGAAAACTCGGTCCGAACGGGTCGCCGTCTTTGTTGAAGAAACGCCCAAAAACTTGCGAGTGACCGTCAATGCTGTCGCCGCCAAAGCGTTTATCTTCCCAAATGACAAAGACGTTACCGTTTTCATCCATGTCGCAAAACGTGCGGTCTATCATTGCAACTTCGTCTTCAATGACAACATCATCAAATCGAACATAATGGCTGACGGATCCATCTAAGTTGTAATAGATGAGAATGCCGATTGAATCGGGGCCAGAACTTATCATGGCGGATTTGACAACTACATCTTTTCCATTGCTTGCCAGAGATATGTTATCGCCGCGGCCTCCAGTGGATTCAGGAATCACAAATCCGGGATCGATTTCTTGCCCAGCGATATCCGCATGGTCAGGTTGCGCGGGCGTAATCGGCGAACCATCGTTGTTGTACCAACGGATATAGTTGCCGTAATCAATGACGAATCCGCCTCCAAACGCCGTCATATTTTAGAAGACGCTAGATGACCCTCCACCTAAATAAAGACCATCTTCATCTGTATGAGGGGCGAAAGGCCCAAATCGGACGGAGCCATCAGGCGCAAGAATAATTGCGATCGATACTTGAGGGGCGTCTGCGGCGATTTCATCTAGAAAATCGTCTGAAATCTGCCGGTCTTCTCCCAGCGCCACGATATCGCCGTTGCTGAGTATCACGGCGCCCACGTCTCGATATTCACCAGGTTCCGCTGTTAAGGTTCCAAACGCATTGATGCTGGAACCGATGGGGTTTCCATCGTTATCAAACAATTGGATGAGCGAAAAGGCTTCATCGCCGACTTCATCCGCGTGTTCAAGTCCAAACTCAGCAAAGGCCTCTCCCTGGTTATGAACAACAAAGCCAGTTCCATTTGCCTTGTCTGCATGGGCGCCAAGCGTGAAATAGCCCCAAGACAAGCCCGTCCCCGCATAATCCACCCAAGGAACCGGCGTTCCATCGGCGTTATAATTGCCGGGTGTTGGAAGGTCATTGAGTTGCTGCCCATCTGGGCCGAACAAAATGAATTCCGTCCCGCCGACAATTCCAGGAATTTCTAAATCGGAACCGCGTTTGAATACGGCAATATTTCCGTTATTGAGCGCGATAATCCAAACGCTGTCAAAGTTGCCTTCGTCTGCGCCATAGACCCGCCAGGGCGCCATATCACCGGTGATCGGTTCGATCCCGGCGTCTTCGGGTGAACTTGCGGGCTGCGAATATCCAACCAAACAAAGAAGCGATGCGAACACTACAAAGCCAATGTGTTTCATTCTGTTTCCCCTTAGTCAATTGATATTTGATAGACGAGATGTGATTTAATCTAAAAGAAATTTGGTTCAGATGTCAAGCAATAATTTTTTGGGGAGAATGGGAATGGGGAATTAAAACAAATGAAGTGTTTGTTGAATAAAAAATACGCCCAGCAGGACTCGAACCTGCAACCCTCTGCTTAGAAGGCAGATGCTCTATCCGGTTGAGCTATGGGCGCGTTTTTTTATTATAAACGGTGATTGGTTTTGGACAATCACAACAGAAAGAAGCATCAATATTTTTTACCAAAAAGCATGAAACTCATAATGCCAACGGCGATGCCCAAACCGCTGGTGAAAGCATCAATGATATTAAGAAACGCGCCTTTTAGTGTGAACACGATTCCCCGATGTCGAAAGAGATACTTCATGTAGCCGTCAATCAAATAGGCGTACAAAACCAGCAATGGAGCAATCACCAACAACCAGTTCATATTGCCCGAACATCCCATCCAGACGCTTGCCGCAGCAATCAGGTAGATCAAAGGGATGCGCAACATCGCCGCCAGCGAATTGGTGCCGAAACGCCCTCGTTCGGCAGTGGACGGCGAAGGTTCTTGTTGTTTTTCTGCTCGATTGCGAAGCAGCAACTTTGCCAGGTCGCGGGAACGACGATACTGGTTGCGTATAAATCCCCAAGCGGTCAGTTTTTTGTTATGAAGAACTTCAATGTCGCGCGCGAGCCAGATGCGAAAGTTGCTGCGAATTAAGTTGCGGCCTAGCGTACGGTCTTCGACGGATGCGTCGCGGATATTTTCGTCGAAGCCGCCGCATTGCATAAACGCGTCTTTTTTCACTGCCGTCAGCGACGTGTAGGTGGTGTCGATCCAATCCGGTAATTGAGTGAGAACAAAACGGTTATACAAATTTTTGTATTGCGAACAAAAATTGGCGAACGGGCAGACGTTTGAAAAGACGCCCTGGACGCATTCCGCATTAGATTGTTGAAAATGTTGATCTAATTTTTGCAACAACGCTTTGGGGACTAACACATCGCTGTCGGTGAAGACGATCACATCATATTTCGATTCAGCGGCGCCTTTGTTACGGGCGGTCGCCGGGCCGCTGTTTTGTTCAAGAGTAACCACGCGGGCGCCTGCGTCGAGCGCGAGTTGGGCGGTGTTGTCGGTCGAAGCGTCGTCAACAATGATGACTTCAAACGCAGCGCCTTCGAGTTGCATCACGCTGATCAAAGTGTCGGGCAGCGTCTTGGCGCCATTATAAACAGGGATCACGATTGAATAACCGCGTTTGGTATCACTCATTGCTTTACAATCCGGTCATACATTTCAATCACGCGCTTTACCATCTGTTCTTCAGAAAAAATCGTTCGAACTCTCTCGACGGCGTTGCTGGCGTAGTCTTTTAGGCGTTCAGGGGACTGCGCCAATTCGAGTATTGTATTCGCGAATCCATCTGCGTCTAATGCGTCGAAGAATAAGCCGCTCGTTCCGCTTTGGATTACGCTCTCAACACCGCCGACCCGGGTCGAGATCACCGGCGCTTGCGCCGCCATCGCTTCAAGAATGGTATGGGGAACGCCCTCCGAATGCGAAGAACAGACATACAGGTCCAGCGCCCATAACGCCGGGCGGACATCTTCAAGAAACCCCGTGAAATGGACGCAGTCGGCTAACTGAAGGCGCTTGGCCTGTTGTTTTAGCGCATGGAGTTCGGGGCCGTCCCCAACAAGGACTAAACGAGCATGAGGCAGGGAACTCTTCGCTTTCGCGAATGCCTCTAGCAGGATGTCATATCCCTTGATTGGCGCCATGCGACCAACCGAACCGATGACGAAGGCGTCCTCTGGTAGGTTCATTGCTAATTTGTATGAGGCTTTATTCTGTGAAATTTGATACCGACCATAGTCGATCCCATTTGGAACCAATTCAATTATCCTAATAGAAGAAGACAGCTGTTTGAAATAGGATTCCAATTGTGGAGAAATCACTTGGACGGCGTCGGCGCTTCGCAGAAAATGATTGTTGATGCGATGTGATATTTGACCGATCCAACGATTGTCGTAATCGGTATAGGTCAAGTTCGGAACGCGCGCCGCCCACGCAGCGGAAGTTTTCTTTGCGATGAGCCAGGCCATACTGTTGGAACGAATTCCAAACGTGTGAACCACAGCGGCGTTATATTCACTCACGAGTGTTCTTAGGCGATCCGATGCGCCCAGCACGTCAAAACGGCTGCTCATCGGCAGAAAGCGCGTCGCGATTTCTAAAGCAGCCGCTTGTTTCTCAAGTTCACCATGATTGGCGATGGAGACAATCACGGGCGTGTACGGGCTGCCTTCAAGGCGTTTCGCCAATGAGAGAATGTGGCGTTCTACTCCGCCAAAGTTGCCGTCTATGCGACATAACAATACAACCCCGCTCACAAAAAAACTCCTAAGAAAGAAACAAGGATGGCCCAGAAAGAACCATCCTTGCGTTTTTCATCTCTGTAAAGAGAAGCAGCGAGTTATTGATAGATTCTAGCGCTGGATGAGACGATATCTCCGCTTGAGTTCAACCCATTTGAGATAGAGTAAAACGCGCCGCCGTCTCCATTTGTGCCTGCTCTGCTTGGGCTATTCAAGACGCGCAAGCCGCCTGCCCAGTCTGTCCATTGCCAATCGGTATCCCGGTCAGGTCCTAATGACACCATCACATAGATTACGCCTGCGGCATTGTATTCTTTGATGCGAATGGCGACTTGGTCCTCTGATTGCCCGGCGCGTAACGGCGCTCCATAATCGCAAAATCTCCGTTCGCTTTCTTCTGCTTGTGAGAAGAACGGATCGCGAGCAGCGTCAATACTGCTCAAATACGAGACCGGAGTGGTTAGGGGTACATAACTGCGGCCATCTGCGGTTTCACCCCCCAAGTCAGGCGGCGCCCAACCACGATCCAGCTGATATTGAGCAACTGCAGATTGCACGGCTTTCAAATCAGCATAGGTACGCGCCATTTTCGCCCGAAATTGAGCGTTTAAAAAGTTTGGAACCGCAATGGCCGCTAAAATCCCGATAATGGCAACGACAATCAATAACTCAATCAGGGTAAACCCTTTATTCGGAGTCATCAGAAACGCTCCCCCCTTGCGTTGATAAAGAAAAATTTTGAGTGATCTGATTGATTGTAATGAAGATTCATTGCTTTATCAATTAGAATTTCGGGAGTGTTACTAAAAATAAATAACGCCAATCACTTTTCACTTCGGTGCAAATTGACTACTATTTTAAGAGTCCATAGATAAACATAGGCTGATTGCAGTCAAAATTCACGATGGAGGACGGCTGTGGCAACATTGCAGGAAATTGAATCAGAAATGGAAGAGCTCCAGATGCTGATGAAGATCTGGAACCAATTTTACAAAGTTTTAAACACGACGTTTGCAGAAGAAAAAGCAGACCAAAAAGCGTTGGATCGTGAATTTCAACGCATTAAACAAATCGTGGCTGAGCATCATGGTCACTTTATGAAAGTTATCAAGAAAGATTTTCATATTGGTCAATCGGTAATGACTACGGTAAAGCGTACCATTTCAATTGATGGGTTTTTGGGGCTGAGCGACCTTGAAATTCGTAAAACCCTGATCGAATGGCACGACGCCAACATCCTTCTGAATGAAACGCTGGGTTCATTGGAATGCGAACGGGACCGGATTAACCGCGGCCTCGCGCAAAAAGATAAAAAGAAATTGAATAAGTCCGATACCAGTTTCTTCCAGAGCGGGACATTCAAATTGTTGCTGAATGTAATTGTCATTGCCGCCGTGATTGGCGCTTTGGTGGTATTTTGGGAACCCATTTCTCAATCCTCCATCTATCAAGGGTACTTAGCCTGGATGATTGACCCCATTTTGAATATGATTGGCATCACCACAACGACCCCTGAAGCAGCGGCGCCCGCTGGTTGATCATTGCCTACAGAATTGATTTTTCAAAAGGGCCGAAATTTTATTCGGCCTTTTTTTTATGCGCGTTCGTTATACTGATAGTGACAATTCTTGATCGGAGAAAGTTTGCATCAATGAAAGCCCGTATACTCGTAGTGGAAGACGATTCCCGCTATTCCGCTCGGATCCAAAAGAACCTCAACCTCGAAGGGTATGAAACCGTATCCGCCTCTTGCGGCGAAGAAGCACTACAAGCGCTTTCGGAGCAACAATTCGATTTAGTCATGTCTGATATCAAGATGCCGGGGATGGACGGCGTCTCGCTGCTTAAACAAATTTCCGCCCGCAAAGACCTCGGTCATGAAATGCCGGTCATCATGTTGACGTCGGTTGATTCGGTGCGCGTCGCTGTCGACGCCATGCGGGAAGGCGCATCTGACTACATCACCAAAGACGCAGACCGCGAAGAGATTTTGCTGCGTATCGAAAATGTGCTGGATCGCGCCAAAATGCAAGAAGTGAACAATAGTTTGCGGCGCCATCTTCACGCCGCCCACGATGCGGGAAGCCTGGTCGCAGAATCGGACGGAATGAAAGCCATTCGCGATGAAATTCACGCGGTGGCTGACGCTGGCGCTTGTATTCTCATCGTAGGTGAAACTGGCGTTGGCAAAGAAATCGTCGCACGCTACATCCATCGTTGCAGCCCACGGGCCGAAGCGCCTTTCATTGACGTGAATTGCGCCGCCTTACCGAATGACAACTTGTTTCAATCTGAAGTATTCGGACATGAAAAAGGCGCATTCACTGGAGCATCCGTCCGTAAACGCGGCAAACTGGAACTTGCGGATACGGGTACAATCTTTCTTGATGAAATCGGCGATATGCCGCTTGAAAGCCAAGGTAAAATACTACGCGCGATCGAAACCAAAGAATTTGAACGACTGGGCGGCAGCCAGAAAATCAACGTTGATATCGCAATTATCGCCGCGACCAACAAAGACTTGAATGCGGAAGTCCAAAATGGTTTTTTTCGTCAGGATTTATTGTTTCGGCTTGATGTGATTCGTATTACGATTCCGCCTTTGCGCGAGAGACAAGCCGATATTTTGCCGCTTGCCACCCGCTTCTTAGATGAATACGCCCGGAAATATAACCGCCCATCTCCATCGGTTTCAAAAGAAGCAATCGTGTTACTCGAAGCCTATTCGTGGCCCGGCAACGTGCGGGAATTAAAAAACCTGATTGAGCGGATCGTCATTCGAAATCGCGACTGCAAAGAAATTGATAAGGCATTAGTCAGCCGGGAAGGGCTGAGCGCTGATGGGGCGCAGACTCTGCGCTCGAATCAAGATTTTCCCTCGCTAGAAGAAGTTGAAAAGAAGACAATTTTGCAAGCGTTAGAGCAAAGTAACTGGGTGCAAAGCGAAGCGGCGAAGTTGTTGAAAATCTCCGCAGACCGCATTAATTCCCGCATCAAAAAGTATAACATTCAGCACTCTTCATGGCGCTCGCACAAGCCCGTTTAGATATCCTGCGCATTTGATATTGTATACAAATCAGCATAAGCGCCCTGGATTATAAGTGTTATGTAATTGGATCCGGAACCGCTTCGTTTCTGATTATCAATTCAATTGAATCAACCAATTCAGGCAGCAGCGCTGTGATTTTAGGGGAGAGAGACTCTTGAAACCCGAAAGTTTCGCCCACAATTGAAACGATGTAGGCTCGGGGTTCTTTACCGTACAATTCTCGAGCCATCGCTAAAATCGTTTCGGGTTTTGAGAAGTGGTTTATGGGTTCATGGTATGGACTCGCGGCTTCAAAGGAGCGCGTTTTGATTTCTCCCGGCTCGCCTTGGGCGTCAGCATCAATCAAAATAACGAGATCGTATTGGCTGAATTCTTCCGCCCATTCCGGCGTTAATTGGTGACAAGTTTGGATTGCCACATTTGCGTCTTGATTGCGTTCTTTCAACTGAGACGCAGCAATCCATCCGATGCCGTCGTCGCCGCGCAAGGGATTTCCATATCCAAGAACTAAAATGTTGCTCATGCGTCTCTCGATTGAGTGTCTAACAATGCGCCTTCCGCATCGTATAGTTCCATGTGCAGCGGCATTTGTCCTAAGGCGTGGGTCGAGCAGCTCAAGCAAGGATCAAAGGCGCGGATGACGGCTTCGACGCGATTCAGAGCGCCTTCTTTGATCTCGCCGCTTTCAATAAAGTGCTTGGCGACTTGCTGGACGCCCTTGTTCATCGCTAGATTGTTATGTCCGGTCGCGATGATTAAATTCGCCCATTCCATTAAGCCCTGGTCGTCAACTTTATAATGATGAATCAGCATTCCACGCGGCGCTTCTGAGACGCCGATTCCTTCGTGGTTATTGACGCGGGCCATTGCACGGCAGTCTTTGCTTAAGACGTCCGGGTCGTTCAAAATATTTTCAACTTCTTCAATTCCATAAAGAATTTCAACCAAGCGGGCAAAGTGATAATGGAACGAACTCAACACGGCGCCGCGTCCCATCGCCCGAAACTCGGCCCATTCCTGGTCGGCAAGCGGCGTCCCGCAACGGTCGATGATATTGAGACGCGCCAATGGGCCAACGCGATACATTCCCTCTGGATAGCCCATGGGTTTGTAATAGGGGGATTTTAAGAACGAATCCGGCTCTACCCGCTCGCCGATGATTTCTGCATATTTGTGGTCATCGAGTTTGTTGACGATAATGCGCCCTGCGGCGTCAACAACACGGAACTTTCCGTCATAGAATTCGAGCTGGTTTTTGTCGTTGACCAGCCCGACAAATAGTGACGGGAAATTCGCAAAGGTGCGTGTTTCTTCGGCGAAATCATCTAGAATCTTTTTGTATACATCCAGCGCTTCCTGGGTGATTTTCTTCGCTTCTGGAATCCGTTCGAGGATCATTTCGCGTTTTTTAGGATCTAACGGCTTATTGACGCCGCCCGGCACCACCCATGCAGGGTGAATGCGTTTGTCGCCCAGCCATTCAATAATTTGCTGACCGAATTTGCGTAATCGAATGCCTTTGCGGGCGAGATCAGGATTGGCGTTCATCAATCCAAACACGTTCCGATCTTCCGGCGGCGCGTCCATGCCCAACAATAAATCCGGCGCACTCAGGTGAAAGAAATTGAGCGCGTGCGATTGAATCATTTGGGCCAAATTGAGCATCTGGCGCAGCAGTTTAGCCGTTCTGGGAATCTGTACGGCTAAAATATCGTCGCAGGCTTTTGAGGACGCAACCAAATGGCTCACCGGGCAAATGCCGCAGATTCGCGCCATGACGGACGGCATTTCCGTAAACGGGCGCCCTTCGATTAATTTTTCAAATCCACGAAATTGAGTGACGTGAAATTTGGCGTCATGTACGCGCCCGTCATCATCTAACTGGATGGTGATTTTGGCGTGTCCTTCAATTCGTGTAACAGGGTCAATTGAGATTGTTTTCGGCATTTCGATGGCTCCAGAGTGATTGGGTCTTGATGTTATGCGCCAAAACGGGTCATTTCGCTTACATCAGGGCATTGACCGTTCAGCAGTTCCGTTAATACATGATGAATGGCTGCTGCGCTGGGCGGGCAGCCGGGAATATAAAAATCCACTTTAACATACTCATGTACCGGTCGCGTTTGAGGCAGCAACTGCGGTACAACCAAAGTCGGCGATCCGGGATTTTCATCGACGTTTTCTTCGTACGAACGGCTCATCACTTCTTTCACATTAAAGTGATTACGCATTGACGGTACGTTGCCCGTGACAGCGCAATCTCCCAGTGAAACGATCATCGCGCTGTTTTTTCGTAGTTTATGAATCTTTTCTAAGTCATCCGTGCTGCTGATCGCGCCTTCAACCAGGGTGATATCAATGTCGTCTGGAATAATTTTATGATCGACTAACGGGCTATAAACCAATTCGACCAATTCGTTTAATTCAATTAACAATTCATCCATGTCCAAGATTGACATGTGACATCCAGAGCAGCCGTCTAACCATACGGTAGCAAGTTTTTTCTTATTCATGGTGGCTCTTTTCTTCGCGCATGAGCGACAAATACGGTAAGAACTGGCGTTTGGTCATTTCCGCTGTTGATTTGCCCGATTCAAACAACGCGCCTGTCGGGCAAACGTGGACGCACTTTCCACAAGAGGTGCAACTTTCAGATACGCCCCAAGGTTGATTGAGGTCGCTGATGATTTTGCAATCAACGCCCCGGCCTAAGACGTCCCACGTATGAGCGCCTTCGATTTCGTCGCACACCCGTACGCAGCGCGCGCACAAAATGCAACGGCTCTGGTCGCTGACAAAGCGTTCATGTGACGCGTCTACATCGGTGACCGGGTACAAATAAGGAACGTGAATATGTTCCAAGCCCAATTTCTGCGCAAGACTTTGGAGTTCGCAATGTCCGTTGGAAACGCAAACGGAGCAAGTGTGATTCCGCTCTGAAAAAATTAACGCAAGGATTAATTTGCGATACTTTTGTAACTGTTCTGATTCCGTTACGACTTCCATGCCTTCAAACACACGCGTCACGCAAGCAGGCGAGAGTTTGTTGCTGCCTTTGATTTCAATCAAACACATGCGGCAGGCGCCGATGGACGTCAGCCCTTCTAAATGACAAAGCGTCGGGATAAAGACGTTGTTTTCCCGCGCGACTTGAAGAACGGTCTCGCCGGATCGGGCGCTGCAAGGGCGCCCGTTAATGGTGAGTGTTTTAACGCGACCTGATGGTCCCATGATAATTCTCCCTTTTACTCGACCGTCGTACGTGCTGATGGTTTCAACACGGCCGTATATTCGTCCCGGAAAAACCGCAGCGTACTTAAAATTGGGTTGGGCGCTGATTGACCCAAACCGCAAAGGCTGGTATTTCGGGTTAGTTCACAGAGATCCATCAACAAGTCGAGATCATCAACTGTTGCTTCGCCTGCGGAAATTCGTTGAAGCAGGTTGTGCATTTGCACCGTTCCCACACGACAAGGGACGCATTTTCCGCATGATTCCGACATGCAGAATTCCATAAAGAACTGCGCGACATCGACCATGTTGGAGGATTCGTCCATCACGATCATGCCGCCAGACCCCATCATAGAGCCGAGCTCTTTTAGCGACTCGTAATCAACGGGAATATCTAATAGCGATTCGGGGATGCAGCCGCCGGAGGGGCCGCCGGTTAGAACCGCTTTGCATTTTCCACCATTCGGGACGCCGCCGCCGATGTCGAAAACGATTTCACGTAGAGAAATTCCCATCGGCACTTCAATCAATCCAGTATTTTGGATTTGTCCGGCAAGCGCAAAGACTTTGGTGCCTTTGCTGCTCTCTGTCCCAAGCGAGGAATACCATTCAGAGCCTTCGCGCAAGATCGGGACGATGTTCGCATAGGTTTCGACGTTGTTAATCAGCGTTGGTTTTCCGAACACGCCTTTTTCTGCGGGGTAGGGAGGCCGCGGCTTGGGGTTGCCTCTGGAACCTTCGATAGACGCAATCAACGCGGTTTCTTCACCGCAGACGAACGCGCCCGCACCCAAGCGGATTTCAATATCAAAATTGAACGGGGCGCCGAGAATATTATTGCCCAGCACGTCCATTTTTTTCGCTTGGCGAATTGCGTTACGAAGGCGCTCAATCGCCAGCGGATACTCCGCGCGGATATACACATACCCTTTTGTCGCGCCGACAGCGAAACAGGCGAGCGTCATGCCTTCAATCACGCGGTGGGGATCGCTTTCCAAAATGCAGCGGTCCATAAAAGCGCCGGGGTCGCCTTCGTCGGCGTTGCAGACGATATATTTTTCCGGGCCTTCGGCTTTGGCGACTGTTCCCCATTTTAATCCGGTCGGATATCCACCGCCGCCGCGTCCGCGCAGGCCGCTTTTGGTAATTTCATCAACGACTTCAAACGGTTCCCAGTTGGTTACCACGTCGATCAGTGTTTCATAGCCGCCAACGGCGAGATAATCTTCGATGGTTTCGGGATCAATGCGTCCGCTATTTTCCAAAACGATTTTCATTTGCGCTTTGAAGAATGGCGACTCGAGATCGCATTGCAATTCTTTAATCGGCTTTTTGCCAAGTGAATCAATGATCTTATCGGCGTGTTTTGGTTCGACTTTTTGATAAAGTACGCCGTCGCTTTCAACAGAGACTAACGGGCCAGCAGAACATAAGCCCAGGCAACCGACGCTTTTAACGCAGCAATCGTCTTCTTGCGTTGCGCGCTCGTCGAGCGCCACTTTAACCTTATCGCTTCCCGCAGAGACGCAGCCCGCCGCCATGCACACGCAAACGTGGTGTTTGACGGCTTTGTTTTCTTCACGAACTTCTTCGGCTTTGTTGCGAATTTCATCCGGCGTCATGATGTTCTCCAGGCCTCCACTTGTTTGACGACTTCATCCGGCGTTTGATTGCCGTAAACCACGCCGTCGTATACCACCACGGGCGCAAGACCGCAGGCGCCAACGCAGCGCGCCGTCACGAGAGAGACCTTGTTATCCGGGCTCGTCTCTCCCGGTTTCAGCCCCGCTTTTTGTTCAAGCGCTTTTAATATTTTAGGGACGCCCTTGATATAACATGCGGTCCCTGTGCAGATGACGCAGGTATGTTCGCCCTGAGGTTTTAAATTGAAGTAATGATAAAAGGTCGCGACGCCGTAAACTTTGCTGAGTGGAACCCGCAGGCTCGCCGCGACGAATTGAAACGCCTCTTCATCAAGATAGCCGAAAACTTCTTGTACAGAATGGAGGGATTCAATCAACGAATGAGGCTCATGACCATGCTTTCGCATGGCTGCTGAAACCATTTTCCACCGCTTGTCGTTCGAGGGCGGAGCAGGCTTTGTGAAATCAGTCCGCATGGACTACTCCTTTCAACCAGACCTAAGATGCACATTCTCTGACGCAAGGCCACCTGGAGTGAAACCGATTCCGTCTATCCAAGCCCACTATCGCAAATGCAAAGATAAAAATAAATATAAAAATTGCCCGATTGTGTTATATTAAATCACTAAATAGATAAAAGTCTATCCATGTATTGATCTTAATCATAAAACCTGTATACTTTTATTTGGCAATAAAGAGTAAATTCGGTATAGTGCTTATAGTTGTTGGTTATAACATTATCCAAACATTGAAGGAAAACCGAATGTCTGAGCCACAAGTCATCGATCCGTCATCACTGTATACCATGTTTCAGAATGGACAAAAAGTCTGCTTAATTGATGTCCGTACCCCCGCTGAATACCGCGAGGCGCACGTCGGTTTTGCCGAATCATTACCTTTGGATGCCTTGAGTCCCGAAGTAATTAAAGAGCAGGGAGATAAATGCTCGCCGCTTTATGTGATCTGTAAATCTGGCAGCCGCGCCCGCAACGCCTGCATGAAGATGATTGAAAACGGCATTGAAAACGTCGCCATGCTGGACGGTGGAACCGACGCCTGGATTAGCGCAGGATTGCCCGTCGTCCGCGGAAAAAAGGCGATGTCGATGGACCGTCAGGTTCGTCTGGTGGTTGGAACCATTGTCATGGCGGGATCACTTCTGACGCTCTTGGTTCACCCATACTTTATCGCTGTACCGTTTTTTATGAGCGCAGGGCTGATTTTTTCCGCAATCACTGATTTTTGCGGTTTGGCGCTCATCTTGGGAAGATGCCCGTGGAACAAGTAATCAGCAAAAATGCATGAATAAAGTGTAGGAACTTATTTCAATGATTACACAACGAACCATTCTTTGAAGAAAATTTTATACCGGTCAAATTCTGGCCGGATTTTTTATGAATACATGGATAGTTGGGAACAAATTATGAAATATCATCACATTTGTAACTGTGGACGGCATTTTCACTGTGGCTGCGAGATTGTTCACCATTTCTGTGAGGAATGTAATTCTGAGTATTTAGGTCCAGTCTGCGAGGTTACGAAAGATTTGCCCGTTGACATTCAAAGTGATGGGCGAGTTCTCTGTAACGAATGTAAGGGAAAGGTGGAAGTTCCCTTACACAAATGCGGGACATAATGGTTCGTTAAACAGATAAATTAACGTGCGCATTCCCGTCTTCGCATAGACTATTTTGTGTGGAGAACATAATTCGCCATGGGCGGATTAAGTTGCACTATGTGCGAATCTGTGATTCGCACAAAATCATTGGAGGGGCCTTGCACCTATGCATGTCATCGTTTGTATTAAAATGGTTCCAGACACCACTCTTGTTAAAATTGATCCCGAAACCAACACCTTGATTCGTGAAGGTGTACCTTTTATCACCAACCCGTTTGATAACCACGCCATAGAAGAAGCCGTTCGGATGAAAGACAAATACGGCGCTTTTGTTACGGTTATTTCTATGGGGCCGCCTTCCGCAGAAACGGTTTTACGCCGCGCGTTATCCATAGGCGCTGACCGTGCGGTACTGATTAGCGACCGTGCGTTCGGCGGCGCAGATACATTAGCGACCAGTTATGTATTGTCAGAAGCAATAAAAAAATTATCGGAAGAACGCCCCGTCGATCTAGTCTTCTGTGGAATGCAAACCATTGATGGAGACACGGCGCAAGTCGGCCCCGGAATCGCCTGTCGGCTTGGTCACACGCAACTAACATTAGTTGAAGAAATTATCAATCTTGATGATAAAAACAAAACCATCCGCGTGAGCCGCAAACTAGAGTCTCATAACGAAATCGTTGAATCCAAAACGCCGGCAATGTTAACGATGGTGCGATCAATCAACCGGCCGCGCTATCCTGCCGTCCCCGCCCGTTTGAACGCCGAGGTCGCGATGATTCCTGTTTGGTCAAACGAGGTTTTAAAGTTAGACAAAGACCAAATCGGGCTGCGCGGCTCGCCAACTGCTGTTCGCAAAATCTTTGCTCCAACCCGAAGTAAAGGAGAAGTCATTGATGGTCTCGGTGAGAATCGAGATAACGCAATTGACCTGTTCATTAAGAAATTACATGAATGGGATGTTGTTACTCGAGACTAAACCGTCACATGATTTGGCTTCAGACAGAATAATTCGTCGCGAGTATGAATCGTTCGCGATATTTTCATCGGCATAGAAAATTGTAAAAAGAACTTATTTTGCATAGTGCACAACAGGCAGGTCAACCATGGTAAATAAGAAACCGCGAAAACCTCGCGGCAAAGTAAAGTATTCAGATGGAAAGTGCATCTCTTGCGGTGAAGTGTGCGTAGCAGAATGCCCTATGGACGCCATTGAAATGATGGATAACGGCGAACCCATAATCCACTTAGCAAAATGCAACGGATGCAAAAAGTGTATAAAGGTTTGTCCCTCAGCGGCGTTTGAAGTTTTTTATACGCCGGATGAAGAGAAAATTCTCGAAGAATATAACCGCTTAAACCTTGGCGAAGATGCGCCCCCGCCCGATCCCGGTAAAACGCGGGACAGTGAGTGGAAGGGCGTCTGGGTTTTCGTCGAGCAAATGAACGGCGAAGCCCACTCGGTCTCATGGGAATTATTGGGCGTCGGCCGCCAATTGGCGCAAGACCTTGGCGTTGAACTTTCGGCCTTTGTACTTGGACATAATGTTTCGCATTTGGTACGGGAAGCATTTGGCTACGACGCGGATAATGTATATATCATAGATGAACCCGTGTTGGAATATTATCGAACTCAGTCATATCTAAAAGCCTCGTTGACGTTATTGCAAAAATATAAACCGGAAATTGTTTTGATCGGCGCCACTGGCTTGGGTCGCGATCTTGCCGGAGCAGTCGCAACGCACATGAAGACGGGACTCACGGCGGATTGCACTGGCTTAACGATCAGTAAGAGCGACCGGCTGCTTGAGCAAACCCGTCCTGCATTCGGCGGCAATATTATGGCGACGATTCTTTCTGAAACAGCCCGCCCGCAAATGGCCTCCGTTCGTCCGCGCGTTATGACGAAACCTGAATATTTGTCTGGCAGGACAGGCAACCTCATCGAAGAACCGTTTGTGCAGTTAGAAGAAAGCATCACAACAAAGATATTAGAAATTATCCCCATCGACTTAGCCAATACCGTCCAGCTGCAAAGCGCCGAGATTATCGTCAGCGGAGGGCGGGGCATGATGGGCCCTGAACATTTTTCAATGATTCGTGAGTTAGCCGGTTTGTTGGGCGGCGTGGTCGGCTGTTCGCGCACAACGGTTGACGCGGGTTGGATGCCGCAAGCGCACCAGGTCGGTCAAACAGGGAAAACCGTTAAGCCTAAACTCTACATTGCTTGCGGGATATCTGGCGCAATTCAACACCTGGTCGGAATGCAAAACTCAGACAATATCATCGCGATCAACAAAGACAAAAATGCGCCCATATTTGAAGTCGCACACTTGGGGATCGTCGGCGACGTTTTTGACGTGCTGCCGGGAGTGATTCAGCAATTGAAACAACACAAACAAGTTGCCGCTGCGCCAGCAGCCGTTTAAGGGAGTCGTACAACATGAATTTCAGCCGCGTTATCTACATCTTGCTTCTCCTGTTTGCGTTTGGGTTCTTTTTTCGCAATATATATCGCCTGGTTGCAACGCTCTGCCTGGGCCAGTGGGAAAACCGGTTCGACCGCTTAGGGCTTCGACTAAAAAATATGCTGGTCTATGCGTTTGGCCAGGCGCGCGTTATTAAAAAGAGTTATGGATTTAACCATTTTTTCATCTTTTGGGGATTCATGCTTTTATTGATGGCAAATGGCGAGTTTTTAATTCAGGGCGTGTTTCCTGGATTTTCCTGGTCATTTCTGGGCGACTACCCGTATGGCGCGTTGCTCTTTCTGGCGGAAATCATGTCTGCCGTCGTCATTCTGGCCGTTGTTACCGCCGTAATACGCAGGCTCTTCTTTCGCCCGGCGTACATCGAATTCAATGCGGACGCGTTTCTTATCTTGGGCATGATTTTCACGCTCATGGTTGCGTATTATGGTTATCATGCGGGAGAAATTGCCTTAGGCGCCGCCTCGAAATGGGCCAGTTGGATGTTCGTTTCGAACGCAATCGCATCATTCATTCAATCTCTTTCCGTTGATTCAATCCATGCGTTCACAAACGTCAGTTGGTGGATTCACGCTATCGTTCTGCTGTTCTTTATGAACTATTTGCCTTATAGCAAACACTTGCATGTCTTGACTGCAATTCCGAATTGTTTTTTCCGTCGCTTTGAATATCCAAGCGTTGTCCCAACGATGGAATTTAAACAAGGAGATTCATTCGGAAAATCAAAAATCACGCAATTTTCCTGGAAAGATTTGCTTGACTTTATGTCATGCACCGAATGCGGCCGCTGTCAGGAAAATTGCCCCGCTCACGTTACGGGCAAATCGCTGAATCCCAAACACATCATCCACCAGGGAAAAGTCAATCTGTTTAAGAATAGCAAGCCGATTCTCGCATCGCGCCCCAGCGATACGTTGGGGCCGGCGCCGGATGACGCGGTAATGGATGCGGCTTTAATCGGCGACGATGGCGCCATGAGCATCAGCGCAACAGACTTATGGCAATGTACGACGTGCGGCTCCTGCATGACGCATTGCCCCGTCTTTATTGAGCATGTGCCGAAAATAATTCAGATGCGGCAATACATGGTGATGGAAAAATCAGAGTTCCCTGAAGAATTGATTCAACTGTTTGAGAATTCTGAACAGCGTTCCAACCCCTGGGGCATTGCGCCGACCGACCGCGCAAAATGGACGGAAGGCTTAGACGTTCCTATACTCACTCCTGGCGATACGTTTGATTATTTGTTCTATGTTGGTTGCGCTGGGTCTTATGACTCGCGCGCAAAGAGCGTCGTCACCTCGATGACGAAGATACTTAACACGGCGGGCGTTTCATGGGGGATTCTCGGTAACGAAGAGCATTGTTGCGGCGACTCGGTGCGCCGCGCGGGCAATGAATATGTCTTTTCGCAAATGGCGCGTTTTAACGTGAACCAGTTTCATCGCTACGGCGTAAAAAAAATCATCACCATGTGCCCGCATGGATACTCAACCATCAAAAATGATTACCAACAATTTGGGGGAGACTTTGAAGTTATCCACCACACGGAGTTCATCAATCAATTATTGGATGAAGGCAAACTCCCATTGAAACGCCAAGAGACAAACGGCACGACGGTTTACCATGATTCATGCTATTTAGGACGCTATAACAACATCTATAAAGCGCCGCGCCAAGTGTTGTCCCGCGTCAATGGCAACCGCCTGGAAGAAATGGACCGTTGCGGCGAATCGAGTTTTTGTTGTGGAGCGGGTGGCGCCAAAATGTGGATGGAAGAACCCGAAGGCAAGTATATTTACCTTGAACGCACCGAAGAAGCGATGCGCAAAAATCCCTCGACCATCGCGGTGGCTTGCCCCTTCTGTATGACGATGTTTGAAGACGGCGTCAAAGAAGCGGCGAGAGGCAAGAAAGTCGTTGTTAGGGATATCGCCGAGATTGTCGCAAACGCGATGGAAGACGGCAAAGAATAAACACGGCAAATATGATAACGATTGCAACAGCCTGGTGCTTTTCGCCGGGCTGCTTTTTTGTTGGTGTGAATTCATATCGAATCTGAAACCGACGCCCTTGATGCAACAAAACAAAAATATATCAGCTATGTAGGGGCGCAACGCGTACAGTCGTGCTTCTTGCTTGAATTCATTTTTTTTATGAATTCAGTTATGATGAGCCCATGACGCTTAACTGCGCGACGTTAACCTTGTTCAAAGAAAAGCGAAAGCAATACAGTGAATTTAACCCGATTTACGGACTATTCTCTACGCGTTCTTCTTTATTTGGCGTTGCGGCCAAACCAGCGCATTTCGATTAGCGAAATCACCGAATTCTATGGCGTCTCTAAAGACCATTTGGTTAAAGTCGTTAATAAACTGGGGGCATTAGGCTACATTCAAACAACGCGTGGGCGTAACGGCGGGATTGAACTAGCCAAACCCCTAAATCAGATCACTGTAGGAGAAGTCGCTCGCCAAATGGAACCCCATTTTCATCTGGTCGAATGTTTTGAACCGCAAAAAAACCATTGCACTGTAACAAGCGTTTGCCACTTGAAGTTTATTCTGGCTGAAGCGCTTGAAGCGTTTTTAAGCGTATTAGACCGCTATACGATGGAAAATTTGGTCGTCGATCAAGACCTCGCCAAAAACTTACTCCAAATTGATGACTAAACCGTAATTTTATTTATCTAGATTTTAGGTGGTTGCTATGAGTTGATGGGGGCAAGGATGGAACGATGGGGATATCGTTATGATCTTAGACTTTTTTGAATTGGTCGGGGCGAAAGGATTCGAACCTTCGACCACCTGAACCCCATTCAGGTACGCTACCAGACTGCGCTACGCCCCGCACATTTGAAGCATGAGAATTATATCACCAAGCGCAACCCGCGCTACCCCCCCGCTTTTCACTTTTCTACAGCGCCCCATTGATTTCGACGCCAAACCCTGGAACAATCATTTTACCTACATCGTAGACAACTCGTTATTCATTGATTCCATATTCTTAGGGAGAAGCAATATGTCACTTGACCGTCGTTCATTTATCCAAACCGCAGGGCTAAGCGCTGCTGCGATCAGTTTTACCAGCGCTCTTGCACACGCCGCTCACCATGAACCCAACATTGGTATGTGCGACTGGAACCTGGGCGGTTCCTGTAAACCGGAATTGATTCCAAAAGCCGCTGAAGCCCATCTTAACGGCCTCCAGGTCAGCGTCGCGACCAATCCGAATAACGTACCGTTGCGCGACCCGAAAGTGCGCGAGAAATATCTCGAACTCGGCGAAAAACACAATATCAAATTCTCGTCTGTTGCAGCGGGCAGCATCCTTAATAGCATCCCACTGGCGACCGAGCCTCAATCTGCCGTCTATGTTATAGACGCGGTCGAAGCGGCGCAGGCGTTAGGCTGCAAGAATATTTTGATGGCGTTTTTTGGTAACGGTGACCTGGTGTTGACCGACGCAACCAATAAAAAACGTAATTTGAGCAATGATAAATTCAACGAGTTCGAACTTGATTCGCAAAAAGTGACTCGCGTGGTTGAAGTGTTGAAGCAAATCGTCCCGCGCGCGGCGGATGCAGGGGTTGCGCTGGGCCTGGAAAACACCATCACGGCGAAACAAAACCTTGAGATCATCGAGCGAGTCGGTTCTGAATGGCTGCAAGTCTATTACGACATTGGCAATTCCACTGGCAACGGCTACAACGTACCTGAAGAAATCCGCCTGCTGGGCAACGATCGTATTTGTGAAATCCACCTGAAAGACTGGGACACCCGTTTCTTCCCTGACGGCAAGGGAATGGTTAAATGGGACGAAGTCGCCCAAGCCTGCAAGGACATCAACTACGACAAATGGTATGTACTTGAAACCAGCGGACGCGACAAGAAATTCATGGAAGATACGCACGAGAACATCAAATTCGCGAAAAACCTGCTCGCATAATCTCTCAGATTGACACAACCATTGCGGCCTCTTGGTGTATACTAAGAGGCCGTTTTTGTATTTTTGGAGATGACCATGCCGGACCCGGTTTCACACCCGCAAGCGCAAGCGATTGCCCACCAAGCCAAAGCCTCCGGTCTTGCCAAATTGCTGCAAAGCGGGCCGATGAAAGGCCAGGTGCTTTCTTCAGCGAAGGGTCAGGCTGAGGTATTGATTGGGGGCAAGCAATATACGCTGAGCACCAAAGGCCAGGCGTTTCGCGCTGGTCAACAAGTGTTAGCGCGCTTGGTCGGTGGACAGGTTTCATTGGCGCCATTTAGCGTCAGCGCCCCTCCGGCTGATTCGTCTCAAAGCCAGGCGCTCGCATCACAATTGCAACAACTCGGCGTACAAGGCGCCACTGCACAGGTGATTGCGCAAGCGCTGCTGCAAGCGGGCGTTCCATTAAACAAAAGCGTCCTGACGGAACTCATCAATATATTGCCGCAGATTAGCGCCGACCAGATGGCTTCGCTGGCGTTTCTCTTGAGCCGTGGAATGCCCGTTAATGCGGCGATGGCCGCCTGGTTTACCTATATTCTAAAACCGCGTCCGTCGATGGAAAAATCTTTTGAGCGCTTACGTAGCGCTTTCAAAGATTTTACGGGAGACCGTGAGTTGCTTGGCTCGCTTCCAACAGAACTACTCGACGCCCTGGATGAAGTCGGCGAACAATTAGAACGGCGCTTCGCGAATATGCAGGGACAATCCAACGCGGATTTCGAAAAAGAGATCGCGGAATGGTTCAAACGGGCGCTCAGTACGCTTGAGTCACGCTTGCAGGGCGGAAAAGGCGACCCCGATGACGTGTTGTTGCGCTTGATTCGTTTGCTGCAAGACTTAAAGCCTCACATCAAGGACGCTGAATTAATTGAACGCTGGCAAGCGTTACATGATGCCGCTCGCGACGCACATGAATCACTGACTGCGCAGGCAGTCAGAAATATTCCGCAACAGAGCGGAGAAGCGCCTGTCTTTTTCGGACAAGTTCCGATTCAAGTGGATGGGGATGAACGGACGCTGGAGTTCCGCTATCGGCGAGAACATGACCAGGACGGCGGTACGCTGGATTTGCGCATCGAACTGAGTGCGTTGGGGCCACTGCATACTCACATGCTTTGGCGCAAACCTTCGCTTCGAGTTGCAATTCTGGTTGAGTCCGATGACGTTCAGCAACACCTGGACGCGATGTTGCACCAATTGGCTGACGGTTTAAAAAATATGGGATTCAAGGTCGATTCGTTGCAAGTTCGAGTGGGCGACGTTCCTGAGACACTAGAACCTCAACCGTTGCAAGAGACATTTTATGAAGTTCCATCCGGTCTCGATATGCGCGCCTAAGGGTTAAGCCGCCAAATCGAAAACGTCAGTGCGGAAGCGAATGACACCCATATTAAATATGGAACAAACAATACTCCGGCAACGCGATCAATACGCCAAAATAAAACGCCCGTCGCAAGAATAGCAATCCATAAAAAAACAATCTCAATGGATGCGGCGCCAAGCCAATTTAACGAAAAGAACAAAACCGACCAAAGCGCGTTAAGAAACAACTGCACAAAGAAAGCAATCAATGCCGGTTTGATGTTTGTCTCGCCGCGTCGTATCCAAATCCGCCACGCCGCGACCGCCATGCTGAGATACAGGAATGTCCAAACGGGGGCAAACAGCCAATTGGGAGGCCTCCAGTTGGGCTTATTCAATAACGGATACCAAGTGGTGACGGTTTGAAACGTACACCATGAGGCAAGCGCCTGCACTGTAATACAGAGCAACAAGAATACGATAAGCGATTTCCACTGTTTCATGTTATTTCATTCTCTTTAATGTTTGATAGGCTTCAAGCGCATCCTGTCGCGTGATTTTGAGATCAACAACAGGATACGGATAATTTTTGCCCAAAGTGACGCCCGCGTCATTCAAGATCGTAGCAGGCGCTTCCCAAGGTTTGTGAATCCATTTGTCAGGTAGATTGTTTATTTCAGGAACCCATTTGCGAACGTATTCACCATCGCCGTCAAATTTTTCACCCTGCGCTATGGGATTAAATATCCGAAAGAATGGCGCCGCATCGGCCCCGCAACCCGCCGTCCACTGCCAGCCGAATGTATTGCTCGCCAAGTCGGCATCGACCAGCGTATCCCAAAACCACCTGGCGCCTTCTTGCCAGGGAACCAACATATTTTTCACTAACAGCGACGCGACCACCATCCGAACGCGGTTGTGCATCCAACCCGTCGCCCATAATTCACGCATCCCTGCATCAATGATCGGCAATCCTGTCTCGCCTTTTTGCCATGCCTGGAGAAAACGAGGATTGCTCTTCCAGGGAAAGCGCGAGAATTTCTCTCGCAGCGGATCGGTTGTTGTGTGAGGGAAGTGATACATGAGGTGGTACGCAAATTCACGCCACCCCACTTCACGCAGAAACGCCCAAGCGCTTGTTGAATCGTTTCCTGTATCATTGTTGCTTAACGCAAACACAACTTCATGCCAAATCTGCCTTGGACTGATTTCACCGAAATGTAAATACGGAGACATTCGTGATGTCAGCGGTTTGCCTGGGATGTCCCTTCCGACTGAATATTCAGACATCGCTTCTGAGATAAAATGTCTCAGCTGTTTTTTCGCGGCGGCTTCACCAATTGACCACGAATTGAGAATCCCGTTATGCCATTGAATTTTAGGCAACAAATTTAATGTTTCGAGTTTTTGGCTTTTCGGCCAATGTTTGATTGATTGAATTTTATGGGCAGCGCTCGTTGGCTCATCCGGTTCAGGCAATGATGTGCAAGTTTTCCAAAATGGAGTGAACACTTTATACGGCTGTTCTTGCTTGGTTTGTATCTCCCAAGGTTCAAACAATAAAGAGCCATTGAAACTCTTCGCGTCAATATTCTGCTTTTTAAGCTCTGATTTAACGATGGAATCGCGTTGAATGGAATAGGGTTCATAGCGGCGGTTCCAATACACTGCTTGTGCATTGGTTTCTTGAATCATCTCTTGAATGATTGGCAGCGATTGTCCCGAACGAATAAGTAAACGCGAATTGCTTGCTTCGAGCGCTTCATTCAACGACTGCAACGAGTAATGGAGCCAGACTTTTGATGCGCCGCCAAGTTGCCAATCGGCTTCTTCATCCGGCGACCAAATATAGATAGGAATTATCGGTCCGCCTCGCTCGACGGCTGCGTCTAACGCAGGGTTGTCACTCAGCCGCAAATCATTTCTGAACCAAACAATTATAGGAGAATCCGCCATTTAAAAATCGTAACTCCGAAATGAGAATTTACAGAAATGAAATTCCACTTAAGAATAAATTGCCGTCTCTTCACGAAGCGCTTGTTCTAAAGTTGGATGCAGAAATTTAAATTGCGTTGCCTCTAACCGGTTTGGCGCGACGCGGGCGCTTTGTAAAAGCAAGGCTTCGCCGAGTTCTCCCAACACGGCTTTGATGGCGAATTCAGGGGCGGGAAGCAATGTTGGTCGATTCAAAACGCCTCCAAGCGATTTCGTAAATTCTTTGTTCTGAACAGAATTCGGCGCCACAGCGTTGACCGCGCCGTCTAAGGTTTCATCAAATAAACAAGTGCACAATACGCCAATCAAATCATCCAGGGATATCCAACTCATAAACATCGTCCCATCGCCTAAGGGGCCAGCGACGCCGCATTGAAACGCAGGCAACATCTTCGCCAGCGCTCCGCCTTGCGGCGTCAATACGATGCCGATGCGAGGGTGTACGACGCGAACGTCGGCGTCCCGCGCAGGGTTTGCTGACGATTCCCACGCTTGACATACATCAGCGAGAAACCCTTTGCCTTTACTCGAATCTTCCGTAAGGAGTTCATCGCCGCGGTTTCCATAAAAACCAGTTGCCGATGCAGAAACAAAAACCCGTGGCTTGTTTTGTATTCTTGATATCGCTTCTGCAATCAAGTGCGTTCCTTCGGTGCGGCTGCGCCGAATCGCCAGTTTCTGTTCTTCCGTCCATTTTTTTGATGCGATTCCTTCGCCCGCGAGATGAACGATTCCATCGAACCCATTAAGAGACTGTTCGTCAATTTTTTCCGTTTGCGGGTTCCAGTAAATTTCCTTTTGCTCACGATTGGGGGCGCGTCGCACAAGGCGGTGGACCTCATGCCCCGCAGTTGTGAGAAACGCCGAGAGTTGTGATCCAACCAAACCGCTCGCGCCGGAAATCGCAATTTTCCAAGGGCGTTCTTGTTTGAAAAATTCATGACGCGCGAGATCATTCTGCGTACGCGTATGACGAAAACGAAACATGCGCTCAAGCATGGAATGGGTAAACCCGCCGCCAAGCGTTGCCCCCCAAACGCCGCCCGGTAATTCATATTCAACGCGATCCGTTAGGCGGCTTCCATCGGGAGTCGGCTCGAACAGGTGTGTGTGCTTCCAATATTTGAACGGGCCTTTTTCTTGCACATCGCAGAATTGTTGATTTTCGATATAATCTTGATGAACTGCCGTCCATTGAACCGGGAAACCGAGTTTCTTTATTTCAAATGTTAGGCGCCCGCCATTTTCGATGCCGCCGATTTTTTCGATCACTCGAATGGATTCCCAGGGCGGCGCCAGGCGCTCAAAGGCGCCAGGGCGTTTATGCCAATTAAATAGCGTCTCAACAGAGACGGGAAATTCACGGTTCGCTTCATAAGTTTGCATGGTTTTTCCTCATCTCGGCGGTTTTTGCGCAAATGCGACCAATAGGGAACCACGGTCAAACAGGCCGAATGTACGCTCTGTTACCTTTGATATTAAAGTACGCCCTTTTGCGGGTTCCTGTTTCAAGGGCGTCCAAATTTCATCGCCCAGGCTGGGAGCAATGATTCCTCCCACATCAAAACCCGCTCGTTCTAAATATTGATGAAGCGATGCTTTGCTGAATTGGTTCACCGGACAATCATCCTCCGGGCGGGAAGGGAAGCCGGAACCGTTCCACACTTCCGCAATCAGATAGCCCGTGCTGTGAATCGCGTCGAATAAAATCCGCAACGATTCGCCTAGTTTTTTTTCGCCGCCAAGCGCGCCGCGAATGCGCACAAGGTCATACGAATTCGCCGGAAGCCCCACTTCATCTAAGCGGCCTTGCAACGTGAGGACATTTTTATTCATCCAATCATTGGTATACGACTCATCGTCTTCCACGCCGAGACATTCCCACCCGTGATTTTGAAAATACTCGAGATACGCGCCATCGCCGGAACCAATTTCCAACAAACGTCCCGTTGCGCCCAATCCGGTCAAACGGGCGATCTCTGCGTGTTGGCTTTTGGCGGCGCGTTCTGCGTCAGTCCAATGGTAGAAGGCTGGTTTATACATAGGCGCCTTTAATTTAGGTTAAAGCGTTGAATGATTATACTGTATCAAAAAAAGCGGCGGCGCAAAAAACCTAGCGACCATAAATAAGGCGCTTTGGGTAATTGCGTTGAATAAGCGAAAAAAAGCGGCAGCGCCTGGCGGTGAAAGTCGCATCGCCAAAACCAATTCCATTCAGCCGGTAAAAATGTTCGGACAAAATAGGAAACGCCAAAATTTTTCAAGATCAGGCGAATGCGTCCACGATGGTATTTATAAAAATATTTGAGGCTTTGTTTTTTTGTGCCGAATGTTTCGTAATGATAAACAACCGACGCCGGGACATAATGTGAGCGGTAGCCCAATTTGTGGGCGCACATACAAACGTCCAAGTCTTCGAAGTAGAGCGGAAACCCCTCATCCAAACCATTCAAGCGTTGCAACAATTCCGTTCGCAACGCCATCGAGGCGCCAGTAATATAGGTGACGTCTTTCGGTTGGTCATGTTGCCCTTCATCCAATTCACCGTAGCCGCGATGGTGAGTCAGCCCGTTCGGCTCAAATTCTCCACCAGCGAATTGAACGGTTTTTCCATCGAAAAAAAGCAATTTCGACCCGGTAATTCCAATTGTTGGATCATCAAGCAGCGGCTGGACTAACGCACCCAGCCAACCCGGCTGGACGATGGTATCAATGTTAAGCAAAACAATGATCTCGCCGCGCGCCAATGCGATGCCCTGGTTGCAACCTTTAGGGAAGCCGTAATTCTCATCATTTTTTATGATCGTAATGCGGTCTTGGTAATCATAGGCGGTCAAAAGAGAACCATCGCTTGAGGCGTTGTCCACCAACAAAATTTCTTTGGGGCCATACGAATCTTTCAATACGGATTCAATGCAATCGACGATGAATTGCCGTCCGTTGTAATTGAGAACCACAACCGAAACCAGTGGCAAATCAGGCTTGTTTGAGTAAGTGTTGGAAATAATAGACATAAACTCAGGTGGAGGGGTTCTTGTATTCAAGTTCTATCGGTTTGGTAAAAATCAAGCGGCCTGCTGAAGTTTGTAAAACCGAAGAAACATTTACATGTACATTCTGGCCGATTAATTTTTTGCCGTTCTCAACAACGATCATGGTTCCGTCATCCAGATAGCCGACGCCTTGGCTTGGCTCTTTTCCATCTTTTAAAACTTGAACTTGCAAATCGTCGCCCGGCATAACCACTGTTTTTAGAGATTGCGCCAGGAGGTTGATATTTAGCACGCCTAGGTTTTCGATCTCGGCTACTTTGCTCAGATTGAAATCAAGGGTCAAAAGTGTGCCTTCATATTTTTTGGTCAGCGCGATGAGTTTTTTGTCGACCTCTTGAAAATTAGGAAAATCTTCTTCCAAGACTTCAATACTGCCGTCTGCCGCGTTGAGTATTCGTTTTGAAATATCCAGCCCGCGGCGCCCTTTGCTACGCTTATTATGGTCGCTCGAATCGGCCAGGGTTTGCAATTCATTTAAGACAAATCCCGGGATTACTAAATGTCCTTCAAGAAATCCGGCGTCTAGTAGTTCGGCGATTCGCCCGTCAATCAAAATGCTGGTGTCGATCATTTTGCTTCCATACAAGCGGTCTTCACTGCGCGCCAGCAATTTCGTCGCCGTGAAGTCAAAGCGATTGGCGTAACGCAAACCAGTGGTTACGCCGAAATACCCCAAGAACAGGTGCAGCACAAGACGAGTAAGATCGCGGGGAATAACGCCCAAACCGCTCGGCAGCGCCGCTTGAATCAACAAGGAAGCGGCGAGACCGCATGAAAGCCCAAGTAAGCCGAAGAACAGAGATTGCGGATAAAAATAGCGCACCTGGCTTTCGAGAATCACAAAGATCGTCGCAAACGAAAACCCAACCAGACAATAAACCCATAAGTCATTCTTGACGATAAAGGGGTTAATCGCCAACGCGAACGTGTAAATGATGTAGGTGAAGATAAAAACAAAAACGACCCGGACGCATACCAAAAATGGCGTGTCGCCGCTTTTCTCATTGGTGCTTTTGGGATTCTTGATATAAGTCATGATTGAAAAAATATGGTTTTCACTTCTTCTACCGTTTTAACCCGGTGACATCCATCCAATGAAACGCCTTGCCGCAGCATATCTTTTGCATTGAGTTCTGGCAACGCGCCGCCAGTGTAGCCTAATTGTCTCGCCTCGCGCAAGCGATGTTCCGCGCCCGGGGCGGGGCGAACTTCACCCGTGAGGCCGATCTCTCCAAACACAATGGTGTGTGGAGGGACGGGGGTTTCAAAATAACTGGAAAGTATCGCGGCGGCAATCCCCAAGTCGCCTGCGGGTTCTTTCAAATCAACGCCGCCTGTTACATTCACAAATATATCACGGTTTCCCAATTGAATCGACAAGCGTTTTTCCAACACCGCCAAAATCATTGCCAGACGGTTATTGTCTACGCCCGATGAAGCGCGGCGGGGAAACCCATGTCCATGAAACGGCGCCGCCAGAGCCTGCACTTCAATCAACAGCGGGCGGGCGCCTTCCATGATGGCGGTGACTGCTGTGCCCGCAGCGCGTTCGCCCGCAGGGCCGCAAAACACTGACGCGGGGTTCGCGACCTGGTGCAGCCCCGTCCCCGCCATTTCAAACACGCCGACTTCATGCGCTGCGCCAAAACGGTTTTTTACGCCTCGCAAAAGACGGTATAACTGATGCACGTCGCCTTCAAAATACAACACGACGTCAACCAGGTGTTCCAACACGCGCGGCCCGGCGATTTGTCCTTCTTTGGTGACATGACCCACCAGGATGATCGGCGTATCGGTCTCTTTTGCCAGTCGAATCAAAAGCGACGCGCAGTCGCGCACTTGCGCAACGCTGCCCGGCGAGGACGATAGTTCCGCCCAAGAGGTCGTCTGAATCGAATCAACAATAGCGAGAAAGGGTTTAATCTCTCGTATCGACTCGATCATCGCCTCAACGCGAGTCTCAGGTTTAATCAAAAGTTCTGGCGCTTTGGCGCCCAAGCGATCAGCGCGCAGTTTGATTTGCGCGGGCGATTCTTCTCCGCTGATATAAAGCACCCGACCATATTGGTTGCTGATTTGTTCGGCGATTTGCAGCAGTAGCGTCGATTTGCCGATGCCAGGTTCACCGCCGAGCAGCATGGTGGCGCCGGGTAATACGCCGCCGCCCAAAACGCGATCAACTTCTGAAAATCCGGTGGTGATGCGCTGGCTTTGCTCGGTCGAAATTTCGGATAACGCGAGTGGTTTTTGATTGTTGGCTTGAATATTCAGCGTTTGTTCGCGCGCATCCGGTTGATGCGCGGTTTCTTCGACGGCGGTGTTCCATTCGCCGCAGGCGGGGCAACGCCCAAACCATTTTGATTGGGAATGCCCGCACTCTTGGCAGGCATGAATAGATTTTGATTTCGATTGCGCCATCATCGGCCTAGAATTGAACTTTCATCCCGAGGTTCGGGTATAACTCATCAGTGATGTCTTGTACGCCGCCTTTGAGATAGAGATTTTCCCAAATCAAATACTCGGCGTAGAGATCTAAGCGCGCTTGATCTCCATCGGTAACGCCAACGCCTTCCATACCGAGCAGAAGGCGCTCGAGCGCTTGCCAATTTATGCCGCCCGCCAGTTCCGTCTCAATTAAACCACCGTAAAACGTGAATGCGCCGTATTGATATCCGGCGAGCACTTCGATGCCTTCATGGGAGCCTAAATTATTCCCGCCGCCGTATACATAAAATGAATCGGTGAGGTCAAACTGCACCCCCATATCGGCGCGTAAGAAAGAATCGTCTGGATCAAAGCGTCCCTCATCAGGGAAATACAACAGTTCCGCATTGAATGAAAAGCGATCTGGTACGGAAGAGATGTTCGACAAAACGCCTGAGACTTCTGTTATGGTTGATTTCGCCGCCTGCGCCATTTCGCGGTCATAGATCAAGGTTCCAATCAGCCCGCCTTCGCCTTTGATGTCATCGATCAGAAGGTTCACTTTTTGAGAGGCTTTTTTAGCTTCTTCAGTAAACTCGGTCACATTGGTGAAGGCCAGATCGAGGTTGTCGCGGTTTGAGTCAATCACGTTCTCCATCTTGGCAATCAACGTATCCGCTCGTTCAATGGCGCCGTTTAATTTGGCTGAAAATTCACTCAGGTTTTTTGTGATAGCCGGTAAATCATCTTTTAAGGGAGCGCGAAGCGAATCGGTAATTTCCGCCGTATGTTTAAACGTCGCTTTGAAATCGGAGCGCACTTCCTGCGACATACTTCGCATGTCCGAAACAAATAGTTCCGCTGTTGCCATCATGCTGCGTAGATCGTCTGACGCTGCCGCCGCATTCGCAAGAATCGTTTGTAAGCGCGCTTGTTCGCCGCCAAGTAATTTATTAATATTCGATGAAAAATCTTCCAAATTCTCAATCAATTGGACCATGTTTTTTTGCATGGTTACATCGCCAAAAATCACGTTCAGCCCTTGTACGGTTTCACGCACTTCTTCGGTCAATTGCACCGCGTTTTCGATGACTTGGTCGATTGCGTAGGGGCTTTGTCCTTTAATCTTCGCCCCGGGTTCTGCGAGTTCGCCGTTGCCGTACGAAATTTCAATGTATTGCTCGTTACCGACCATCCCCATCGGTTTAATCGAGGCGATTGAATTGGTCGTAATCAAGGCTTTGGCGTTTAAACTAACCTCAACCACGGTGAAAACTTGCATGGTGGGTTCTTTGATGATCTCGCGCGCAATGTTGGCGACTTCCCCCACATTGATGCCAGATTGATACACTGGCGAGCGTTCTTCGAGAGTTTGAATTTTATCAAAGTATAAATAATAGGGCTGGCTTTCGCCTTTATATAAAAACACGCCCATGTTGATCGTGAAAAAAAAGAACACGGCAAACACCGCTAGAACGAACAATCCGAGTTTCGCTTCTTTACTCATGTTTGGTTCCCATGCTCCTGTTATAGATTTGACAGCGGGCCGTCTGAACGACCATTGATGAACTGGCTAATGATGGGGTGATCGGTTTGCTGCGTTTCCTCTGCAGTTCCGGTGTAAATGATCTCGCCTTGAAACAGCATTGAAATTTTCGAAGCAATTTTAAATGCGCTGGCCATATCGTGGGTAATCACCACGGAGGTCAGATTGAGCGATTCCGCCAAGTGGTTAATCAATTCATTGATGGCGTCCGATGTGACCGGATCAAGCCCCGTCGTTGGTTCATCATACAAGAGAATTTTGGGGTTCTGTATGATTGACCGCGCTAGCCCGACCCGCTTTTTCATTCCGCCGGAAAGTTCAGACGGCATTTTGTCGAGAATGTCGCCCAAACGCACCATTTTTAATGTCTTTATGACGCGTTCACGAATTTCGTCTTCCGGTTTTTTTTGTTCAAACAGGGTGAAGCCAACATTGTGCAATACATCCAATGAGTCAAACAACGCGGCGTATTGAAATAACAATCCAACCTTGTTCCTTAATCCGTTCAACTTGGATTCAGGCGCTTTCGATATTTCTTCGCCGTCAACCAAAACATTTCCTTTGTCCGGCTGCATCAGGCGGCAGATGTGTTTAATCAAGACGCTCTTGCCTTCGCCGCTGCGTCCCATGATGACGCGGGTTTCTCCCGGCTCGATTTCGAGACAGGTTTTGTTTAAGATTTGTTTGCCGCCCAGCCGTTTATAAACGTCTTTCAGCTGGATCATATATTGGTTCGTTTGCGTATTCATGGAATAATTTGAATGATCCAGGATGTCAAGAAAAAGTTTGCGACAAGAATCAAAATCGAAGACGTGACCACAGCGCTGGTGGTCGATTCGCCGACGCCTTGCGCTCCAAAGCCGGTTTCAAATCCTTTTTGGCACCCAACAATGGCTACGATCATCCCAAAGAAAATGGTTTTGATTAGTCCGCTCAAGTAATCTTCAAACCGCAAGAAACTCCACATATTGGCGTCATATTGGCCGTAGGGGATATTCAAAACCGTGATTCCAACGATGTATCCCCCGCCGATGCCGACGCCAATCGCCAGCACCGCCAGAGCAGGGAACATGATGGTGGCGGCGATAAAACGCGGGACGACGAGGTAATCAACCGGGTCCGTACCGAGCGTCTTCATCGCGTCAATTTGTTCGGTGACTTTCATGGTGCCGATTTCCGCTGCGATGCCGGCGGCCACGCGGCCTGCGAGTACCACCGAAGTCAACACCGGGCCGATCTCACGGGCGAAACTGATGGCGGAGATGCCGCTGGCGTAGACCTTCATGCCGAGCGGTTTGAGTTGCATCCCGGTTTGCAATACCAGCACCATGCCCGTAAACGCAGAGGTCAGCAGCGCAATCGGGATCGACATAATGCCGATCTGGATCATCTGGTCGACCGTGAGACGAATACGAAACGGAGGCCGAAACGTCAACTGAATCGTTCGGACGAATAAATAAAACATACGCCCGGCGGCTTCAAACGTATCAACCGTTTGGCGGCCAATGCGACTTAAAAACGTATCTGCCTGTTGTTCAAGAGTACAGTCAAGCGATTTTTTATTCATAAACGTATCGTTTTTTTAGTTAGCCGCTGTTGTTTTTTTGTGAGCAATCTTAAATTCATCAACGTGCTTGGTTGCCGCAATCGCAGCCGTCACGCCGTCGCCTGCGGAACTCGCCAATTGCCGCGCCGCTTCGGTACGGCAATCACCGCAAGCGTATATGCCCGTCATTGACGTTTTCATCCAGAGGTCAACGTCGATCAAATTGTGCTCATCCATTTTTAGCATGTCTTTGACCAGCGTTGTATTGGGAACGTGACCGACAAAAATGAAAACGCCCTGCGTTTCAAAATCGCTGGTTTCGTCTGTTTTCAGGTTGCGAAGTTTAACGGATTTCACCACGCCTTCGCTGACAATTTCTTCAACGGCGGAATCCCAAATGAAGTCAATTTTATCATTATCAAAGGCGCGTTCTTGCAATACTTTGGTTGCGCGCAATTCATCTCGACGGTGAATAATCGTCACGGACGACGCATAGCGGGTAAGGAACAAGCCTTCTTCCACCGCCGCATCGCCGCCGCCGACGACCACCACTTTTTTCTCACGGAAAAAAGCGCCGTCGCAAGTCGCGCAATACGAGACGCCGGTTCCGACGTTTTTCTCTTCGCCAGGGACGCCCAGCTTACGTGGGTCGGCGCCCATTGCGCAAATGACGGTGATTGCGGTCAAATCATGGCGTCCGTCCATAACAACTGTGAAGGTTTCATCATCATTTTTACGAATTTCCGTCACGGTACCGTTCTTAATGACGGCGCCGAATTTTTCTGCTTGTTTTTGGAAGCGGTCTGACAAACCGGGGCCGGTTTCAGGCTCAGGGAAGCCTGGATAATTTTCGACGGCTTCCGTCGTCGCGATTTGACCGCCTGTCGGGCCTTTTTCAATGACTAAAGTAGAAAGGTTTCCTCGTGACGTGTACAACGCCGCCGCCATACCGGCTGGTCCGGCGCCAACAATAATCGTATCCCACTTTGTTTGGTCCATCTTCTATGGTTCCTTTATTTATAAATTAGTTAATTGCATATTTATTGTATCTCATTGTAACGATCAAACCGAGAAGTGGCTACGGCCCAAAGTTGCAAGTGACCTGTTTATAATATGTTAAAAGCATGATAGATTGGTTCTAGAAAGAATGCTTTATGGGGGCGATGATGAATAAACTCATATATTTATGCTTGTTTCTTATTGTTTTCACCAATCACTCACAATCGGAAAATTCATTTATTGAGGCGCAAAATAATGGCTGGAAAGCACAAAAAGCCTTCCAACACTGCTACCTCTATCTGAACGGCTGGCTGGGACACCGCGACCCGGTTTCGGGCTTGATCCCCCGGAACTTAACCCGATCACATTTTTGGAACGCGCAAGATTCCGCTGCGGACAATTATCCGTTTATGGTATTAACCGCCTCAATGCTCGACCATGACCGCTTTGAAGGCGTTTTGCTCGATATGTTGCACACGGAGATTCTATTAACCAACCGTCTTGATAATCTGCCCGACGATTTTGATTTTTCTACGCAGACGTTCCGAAAGAGCAAGCCGGATTTGCGGAGCCTCATCTTTGGCGGCTCGGAGTACGTGAAAGACGGGCTCATTCCATTGACCGAATGGCTCGGGCCGAGCGAGTGGGCCGACCGCATGATCGGCATTCAAGAATCCATCTGGAAATACGCCTCTATCCAAACCCGGTATGGGACAATCCCATCCGAAGATTTCGAGATCAATGGAGAACAGCTCCAAGTGCTTTGCCGTTTGTATTGGATGACGGGAGACCAGCGCTACCAGGAATGGGCATTCCGCATCGCCGATTATTACCTGCTGGGAAAATCACCGATAGACGGCGTTCGCCTGAGCCTAGACGATCATGGTTGCGAAATCATCAGTGGGTTGGCGGGCGCCTATTACCTTTCCGCAAAGACTGACCCGGCGCGGCGTGAACGCTATCAACCCGCAATGAAGCAGATGATAGACCGTATTCTAGACATCGCGACCAACGACGATGGCTTGTTCTATATGACCGTGAATCCCCAATCGGGCAAAGTGCTCAACGATGAATTAACCGACAACTGGGGCTATGACTACAACGCCGTATTAAATGTGGGAACCCTGGACGATAACGCTGACTATATTGACGCGGTCAAACATGTCCTTGAGCGCATCGAAGGCTATGTTCATTACCCGTGGGAAAACGGCGGCGCTGACGGCTACGCGGATTCCATCGAAGGCGGCCTTAATCTGTTAAACCGACTTCCCAATGAAAAAGGCTTTCAATGGGTGGATGATAGCATGGAAATCCTCATGGCCAAACAACGGCCTGACGGCGTGATTGAAGGGTGGCATGGCGACGGCAACTTTACCCGTACCACCTTGATGTATGCGCTTTGGAAAACGCAGGGCGTTCGATTGGAGCCCTGGCGAGCCGACTTGGCGTTTGGCGCCGTAGAAAAGAATGGCGTGTTATATATTGCCATCCAAAGCGATTGGCCTTGGCGCGGCAAAATCCTGTTTGACCGCCCTCGTCATCGCGATTATTTCAATTTGCCAAGCGATTATCCGCGAATTAACCAGTTCCCTGAATGGTACACGGTTGACGAAAAATCAGACTATGCGATGAAGTTGAATCACTCAAATGCGGTCAATCTGTCGGGCGAAAATCTCCTTCAGGGAACGCGCATCGAAACGGATGGCGCGACGCCGCTATTCATCCAAATAGACAAGATTAAGTAATACGTCAAATAACGTAACGCATATATATAAATTTAGGGCGGTTATGTAATAATAAAAACAAATTTAGCCGTAGTCTATTTGTTAACGATTCGTTATAATAGGTGTAATTCGTATCGCGCAATTAACAGGATTGCGCACAATTTACTCCCGATTATGGGTTTACTGGGGCGTATACAAAACTGTGAACAAAAACTTCTTGCGAATTTTTTTGCTCCCTGGAATCATTTTCCTTATGCCGGTTCTATTGATTGGCTGCGTAACAACTGATGGAAAACTTAACGATCAATCCTTTGAATCGCAATTAGACCAAGCCGACAAATACTATGAACGCGGTAATTATCAACGCGCACAATTGCTATATAGCGGTTATGTCTATTCCTCGTTTTCCAATCAAGAGCGGATCGACTACGCGCTGTATCAGTTGGGGCTATGCCATTATTTGATGGGAGAATACCGTGACGCCTTTCTGACGTTGAACGAAGTTGTCACTAAATATCCCAATTTTGATAACGCGCCTCAAGCCAAGCTGGTCATCGCCAAATGTCAGGTGCGCTTACAGAGCGAAAAAGAAACCATCACCGAACGCGCTGAAACGATCCACCAAAAGATGGCGCAATATCAAAAATTCATCGAAGAAAGTCCGACCAATGCGGAATATCAATTCAAACTCGGCGACTTATACTGGCAATCGGGCCAATTCAGTGAAGCGGTCAGCGCCTACCAACGCGCCGCTGAGTTAGACCCCGACTATTTGCGCTCCAATGAAATTCGCCAGCGCGTCCGTATCACTCAAGACGGGCGCTATGTGCTCAGAGACCCCATGCTCGATATTCAACAAGACCAGGTCATGCGGGTGGATGCGCGACTCGATCGCATCTACCGCGACAACTGGCTAGGAGAATATCAGGCGGTGCGCATCAGCGGCTTTGTCCAAAACGAAGGCCTACGCGATGTCAGCGATGCGCAAGTTGAAGTCTCGGTTTATGATTTTTACGATACCGTTCAAGGGACCAAGGTCGTCCATCTTGGGTTTGTTCCCGCTGGTGGAAAACGCGCCTTCACGGCGCTGTTTGATGAATTTTCAGGCGAATCAATCGATATCAAAAAATATACAACACAGGTTTTTTATAGCGAATGAAACGACCTCTCGTCTTAACCTCTCGTTTTTTCAACCTCCTTATCGCGATTGCGATAGCGTTTGGTATTTGGGTGTCTCCGTTCGCCCATGCCCAAGATGCGCCGAATGCGCCAAATTTAGGTGAAGTCGTCAAGTCGATTGAAACTGGCGCGAAACCGTTGCAAGTGTTTTTAGAAGTCAATATTTTTGAAGTCCTGCTCAATGATTCAACCGATATCGGATTCGTCTATGATTTGTTAGGTGAAGTTGGCGACTTTCGCGGCACCAATTTGGCGGGCGACTCTGTCACCGAAAGCGACTTAAGCGTATTACCAACACAAAACCGCAATCTCTTGCTCCCCAGCGGCGCCAACGTGGTCGGACGTATTTTTGAAGGCGACGATGGAGAAGTGCTCGCCACCATCCAGGCGCTATCGGAAGACCAACTGGTGCGGGTGCACGCCAACCCGATCTTATTGACGCTATCAGGGTACACGGCCAAACTGCAAGCGGGCGACGACATCCCCTTCTTGAACCGCATTAACCTCGGCGACGCCATTACCGTCGAGACGCAATTCAAGGAAACCGGGGTTACATTACAAATTACGCCGTGGGTCGTCTTCTCTGAAATTGACATCGAAAAAAAAGACCCGTTCATCTACCTCAACATTGATGCGTCACTAAACTCCGTCACCCGCTTTCGTGAAGAGGAAGGTTTTTTGCAGCCGATTACCGACACCCGGCAATATAAATCTTCCTTATGGCTCAAGAGCGACGAGCGCGTTTTGATCGGCAGCGTGTTTAAAGATTCCAAATTTGACAGCATTCGCGGCATCCCTCTCTTGATGGATATCCCCATACTGGGTCGTTTTTTCCGGGGCACCTCTAAAAATAGCAGTATCTCACAATTATTTATTATGATTCGTCCCGGCGTTTTCGACGTATGGGCGGACGATTCGTCATTGATGCCGCTCGAACAGCAATCAAAAATGATTCGTGAATTTTTGAAATCCAAAACCTTAGACATCGACCAGCGTCCAGACCCAATCGGTGATTTGCGCGACCTGTTCTTAGACGACGCCGCGCCGGAGCAAAATTAATGAACGGCGTCAAACGATATTTCACACTAGCTCTCTCGATTGCCGCATCCTGCTTGTGCATACAACCCGTCATCGCGCAGCCGCCGGATATTGGCCCCATCATTGAAATTTCGGCGAAAATTTTTGAGTTCCGCTATGATACCGAAACCCAATTTGGCATTTTCTATCAATTTAATAGCACTGACAGCGCGTTGCAGAATAGCGATGTGTTCTTGCATGGCACCGAGAGTTTACTGACCGATGCTCCGATTCCCGCGTTAGATGTAAGCGGCAGTTTTGCGGATTTGAGTTATGGATCAATCGACTTCAATGTAAAGGCTGCTTTAGACGAAGGCTGGGGAACCGTAATCAGCAACCCGACCTTGATAACCGCGAACGGCAAGCCCGCCTCGATTCAAAGCGGCGAGCAGATTCCCTATACGACAGTCAAATTCACCGGTTCGAAGTCAAAACTGACGCTGCAAGAAAAACCGACCGGTATCAAATTGGTGGTTACGCCTTATATTTTGCCGGGCGATACAACCAATAATATTTTGATGAATTTAGAAATCGAATCCAATGATGTTGTTCGCTTTGAGGTGTTCGACCGTGGAGAAGGCGAACGCTTTGAACTGCCTGTCGTATCGCGGCGCAACGTCCAAACCGCCGTTATTATTCCCTCGGGTCAGCGGTTATACATCGGCGGTTTGTATTCGCGCAATACGGGCGACATTACCCGCAAAATTCCTATTGTCGGCGACCTTCCCGTGATTGGCTTCTTTTTGCGGGGTTTTAATAAAAAACGCGGCACGGCTGAAACCATGTTCCAAATCACGCCCACCATTCGCAAACCCGGCTTAGGCATCCAAACTCACCTGTCCGGCTTCGATCAAGTTTTAGGGCCGGATGACACCTTGCAAGCCATTATCCAGCAGCAAGAAAGCCCCATTTCTCCAATGCCGGAAGAGACAATGGTGAAACCACAAAACATCGTCCCCGAACTTCCACAAGAGATCATCGAATCGGCGTCGAAATCCAAGCAAGCCAAATTAAACGCCGCAAAACATGGTGAGGTCAAACCGACGGCGACTCCATTTCGGGCGAATCGTCGTTCTGGCAAGGCGCATCTGAGGCGCCCGTAGCTTGGATTGAGTGGTTCGATTGCAATAACGCTGCCATCCATCCCAGAAAACACCATGTGAATAAATGGTCGTGGGTATTGGTGAGCAGAGAACTGGCGCCCAAAGCGATTACGGAACAAAAAATCGCCTGGTTTGAATTTCTCGTCGGTTGTGAAAACTGGTTGTAGGCGCCAAAAATCAAATGGACAAATATAATGCAGTATCCCAACCCGGCGAAAATCCCGCATTCCGCAAGTAAGACGAGAATGCCCGAATGCATCCTTGAAACAGTAAACGGTAGATTTCCCGCCCACTGATTTGAATAGGCCTCATATTGGTTTACGCCCACGCCGACTATTGGATGTTGAAAGAACAACTCCAGCGCCAAGCGCCAATTGGAAATGCGCTCTTGCATTCTTGGTTGTTCTAGAATTGCCGTGAAACGCTCAAATAGCGCACCGTCTCCTCCTCGAAATGCAATGATTCCGCCGAAAAGAGCGGCTGGAACAAGCCACAACAAATAGCGCCTGGGAACCAAACCTGTCATAAACATCGAGACCACAGTCAGAATGAAAATTGAAACTCCCGGTTTTGATCGCGTTCCTATAATGAGAACACATAGGACGACTGCAAGCACATAAAACCATTGCTGGCGTTTTGGGTCACCTTCAACACGAGCCATTTGCCAAATGATGGGAAGCCACACACATAAAAAGACCGCGTAGTAATTCCAGTCGAGGAATCCCCCAGTCAAATGAATGCCTGTTGGGCTTTCTTGATAAAGAACCCGAAGCATTGATAAACCTGCGGACAGTAGAATTGAAGTTGTTGCGGCGAGAATCCATAATTTATTGCTTTTCAGATCAAGACCGTGTGCAATACAAAAAAACGTAGCGATATAAATAACAAACTTCACCAGGACATTCAAAACGCCCGGCGTAAGAACCACAAAAAAACTGGACACCATCACGCCGATGCCTAGAAAAACCATTGCTGACTGAATGGCGCCGTCAAAACGTTTTCGGTTAGAGATTGCGCCGATCAATAGCGAGGGAAAAGCAATAAGCGCCCCAAGATGCGCCGCTGAAATATCGCCTCCAGGAACCGGCAATAGGGTTCCGTCAAGTGTAGATGCAACCAGCAGCAATGCAGCCGCCATAACAGGGGAGCCAAGCAGACATCCTGCGCTAACTACAGTTAGAACAACAATCATCCATTCAATCATCAGCCAATCCCATCAATCATCTACATAATCCTATTCTAAAACGGTTGCAATTTATATATTCGTATTGTAATTAGGCTTAATCGACAAAAATCACATTCAGTCCAGATGAAATTTTGGCAATAAATCCAGGTGTGCCAGATTGTCAACCTGGCACACCTGGAAATGAACAAATTGGTCGAATGGAGCCATTTTGGCGCAATCTTGTGTTTGGCTTTAGATTCTCGCGGCAATTGTCCTAACAATACGCTTAAAGCAGCATATTTAATTAATTCATTTAAGACTAATAAAACAAGGATGTTGCATTGCGGGTCTTTCCACTATTTTTTCTGAAATTTTGTTTGGCGCCATGATTGCAACTGGTTGAGTTCTGTATTTAAATTTTTTCTGATGATCAATTGAAAGGAGTACCAAACAATGGCCGTTCAACCTCTCGCAGATCGCGTATTAGTCAAGCGTCTGGAAGAGAAAGAAGAGAAACAAGGGGGAATCATTATTCCGGACACAGCCAAAGAGAAACCGCAAGAAGCCGAAGTAATCGCGGTGGGTCCGGGGCGTCGAGCCGATAATGGTGACCGTATTGCGTTGGAAGTAAAGAAGGGCGACAAAGTGCTCGTCAGCAAGTATGGCGGAACCGACGTCAAAATCAGCGGCGGTGAGCATGTCATTCTTCGTGAAGACGACATTCTCGCAATCATTAAATAAATTCGTAACCAACCTATTCGATAGACATACAGGAGGTAAAAAAAGAGATGGCTGCCAAGCAATTGCTTTTTAGTGAAGATGCCCGCGCCAAAATTTTAAAAGGCGTTGAAAAACTCGCCCGCGCGGTCAAAGTCACTCTCGGCCCCAAAGGCCGTAATGTGGTAATTGACAAAAAATGGGGCTCTCCCACCGTCACAAAAGACGGCGTGACTGTCGCCAAAGAAATTGAACTCGAAGACAAATATGAAAACATGGGCGCCCAAATGGTGCGTGAAGTCGCTTCGAAAACAAGCGATATCGCCGGAGACGGCACCACCACTGCAACGGTTCTGGCCGAATCGATTTATCGTGAAGGCTTGAAGTACGTCACCGCAGGCGCCAGCCCGATTAACGTCCAACGCGGCATCATGACGGCAACCGAAGCCGTTGTCGAAAGCCTCAAAGGCTTGAGCCGCAAAGTCAAAGACCGCAGCGAAATCGCGAATGTCGCGACCATCTCTGCGAACGGCGACAGCAGCATCGGCGATATCATTGCCGAAGCAATGGACAAAGTCGGTAAAGACGGCGTTATCACCGTCGAAGAAGCCAAATCGCTTGCAACTACCTTGGACGTTGTCGAAGGGATGCAATTCGATAAGGGCTATCTTTCCCCTTACTTCGCCACTGACACCACCACGCTTGAGTGCATTTTGGAAGACCCATTCATTCTCATCAACGAGAAGAAAGTCTCCAACATGCGCGATCTTCTTCCTATTTTGGAAAAGACCGCTCAAGCGGGCCGTCCTCTGTTGATTATTTCAGAAGACGTTGAAGGCGAAGCGTTGGCGACGTTGGTTGTCAACAAAATTCGCGGCACCATCAAAGTCGCAGCTGTTAAGGCCCCTGGCTTTGGCGACCGCCGCAAAGAGATGCTGAAAGATATTGCTGTCTTGACTGGCGGCAATTGCATCACCGAAGACCTCGGCATCAAGTTGGAAAACGCCAGCATGGACGACTTGGGTTCAGCCAAGCGCGTCGTGATTGACAAAGACAACACCACCATTGTTGAGGGCGCGGGTAAAAAACCCGACATTCAAGGCCGCATCGCGCAAATTCGCAGCCAGATCGACGAAACCACGTCTGATTATGACCGCGAAAAATTGCAAGAACGTCTCGCCAAGTTGGCGGGCGGCGTAGCCGTGATTCAAGTCGGCGCTGCGACCGAAACCGAAATGAAAGAAAAGAAAGCTCGCGTCGAAGACGCCCTTCACGCCACCCGCGCTGCGGTGGAAGAAGGAATCGTCCCCGGCGGCGGCGTTGCGTTGATTCGCTCGCAAAAAGCCCTCGAAGGCTTGAAGGTCGAAAACGAAGACCAGCAAATGGGCGTCAACATCGTCAAGCGCGCTCTCGAAGAGCCGCTTCGTCAGTTGAGCAAAAATGCCGGTCTCGAAGGTTCGATCATTGTTGAGAAAGTCAAAAACGAAAAAGGCAACAAAGGCCTTAACGTTGCGACAGGCGAATACGTCGACTTAGTCGCGGTTGGCATTATCGACCCGACCAAGGTGACCCGTTCCGCATTGCAGAACGCAGCCAGCATTGCTGGTTTGCTTCTCACTACGGAAGCGTTGATTTCAGAACTTCCTGAAAAAGACAAACCTGCTTCTGCGCCAGGCGGCGACATGGGCGGTTACGGCGACATGATGTAATTGCTGAGACAAACTTGTCTCGAACCGCGCAAGCGGTTTTTCATAGATACACGGGGCTGGTCATTGCGACCAGCCCCGCTTTTTTATAGAAACAATTTTTATTGTATCGTTTAATGATATCTATGATTACGAATGAGATAATGGAGAGAATTGCATCATGGATAAACTCAAAGACACTTCATCAAAACGAAAACTCCGCCCGCTTCGCGCTCAATGTGATAGAAGACGTGTTTGGTTAAGTAGCAAATAACAATGTATGAGATTGTTATAATTACGGTTTAGACATTTCCTTCCAACAAAAACTATGATAGGGTTTATTTGGATAAAAAATATTTTACATTAGTTTGACATTCCAGAAGCGGAGAGTATTAAAATGAAAGAAAAAATGATAACGGTTTCTATTATACTCATATGCCTAATAAGTTGTAATAATTATCAAAGCAGCACTACTGAAAAAAAGAAACTTTCTACAAAAATAGAAACTAACGCTTCTATTCAACGTGTATCTATGATCCCGGAAGATGTTAAATACAATATCATCAGCGAAAATACACTACATAGTATCAAAAGAACTTTAGAAATAAGATTAAACAAAAAAGTCCCAGAAAAAATACTGAAAGAAATAGCTCTTGAACTCAAATATTCTGATTTTAATAATTATGAAAGGACATTTATAACATATTACCTTCTCGATATGACTGTTGGTGCTGGTGCATGGGCGACGACTCATTTTAACCCAGAATTAGAAGTCAAGATTCTTGGTCTAACAGAGGAGAAAGAAAATAAATTAATTGAAACAAAGTCTAGTAGCAATCGTGATGTAATTGGGATTTGGTTAGACGAAAGACCTTATGTTAGTAGTAAAATTACTATTTTTCAAGAAAACAGTAAACTTTATATGGAAAATTTGTTCGATGATGGTAGTGCGTATAAAAAAGAAATAAAAGAAGTAAATAACAGCAGGGGTAGAAGATTCGAAAAAATTGAAAAATCTGATTTTGGTGACCACTACATCATTAATATAGATGGAAAACTAGAAATGCGAGACAATGAAGGTTTGGTCACTGCGGCAAAAAAGATAGAGCAGCAATAAAAGCGATAATACCATGCATCGCACCAACGCTTTTCTATTGAATATCCAAGATGGAATTGTATTTGCGTTCATTTTATGTCACCGGATTTCGTTTGAGCATTTCCTTATTTGTTAATCGCGGCGGCAATCCAGCGTCCAGCATCGTTTGTTCGATCAGCGCATAAAATACTGCCCGGTCCGGGCCGCGCACTACGGCTTGTTCGTGCGCTTCAGACAATAGTACGGGATACCCGCCGCCGAGTCTCGCTTGTTGATAACATTGTTCGGCGACAAAATCAACAACGCTTCCATGCTCAGCCGCCCAGCGCGGTAGTTCAATGCGGGCGACTTCGCTGCCAACATGAAGGAAGAAGTATGAGACGCCGCAGTCATACTCGGCTTTCAACCAGTTGGAATGAAACACCGTCGAGCGTTCGCCCTCTTTAAGATGATGCCGAAACAACATCACGTCCGTCAAATAAGGGCAAGAACGGTTTTTGATTTCTGCGTCAGGCATTTTCGCCGCCAGTTGAAACCACTTGATGACCTCACGCGAGCCGGAGCCGCTGATATATCCCGCGACGGGCGTGTTTTTCTCTTGGAATTTTTTCAACGCCTCCACATAACGATCAAGCGCATATTGTTTATACGTTTTGCTTGCGCTTTGGGTTTCTTTGCTTTCCAAAAGCCCCCATTGGACGAGGCTGCCGTCAACCAAGCCTAATACTGCATTCGCCTGAGACGCTATTTCAGTTTCTACTAATTCATATAGATGTTCTAATTCTTCCTGCGTACGTTCGGTCGAAACATATTCGCGAAAATTAAAATAATCTGTAATTTCGATTTCTTCGATTTCGTATGGGGCGTCAGGCAGCAGTAATGTCGCCCGGCTTTCAAGCAGCGGCTCGCGATCCAGATTGCCGTAATCAATACGAATCCGGCTGATGTTGATGAGCGCCGCAGACGAAATTTCATGTGCGCTAGGGAACACTTGCGAACCGTCCGTTGTGCAAATGATGGCTGGTTCCGGTTCGGCATTGACTGGTTTTTTGAATGCAGGGTCATCGCCGATAAAATCAGGCAGGAGGGTCGGGTATTGCTCTAATCCATTCGCTTTTAATTGCGTCCAGTCGACAGCGGCGTCAACTATCATTATGTCGAGAAAACAGGTGCGCTCTTCGTTCATTTTTTGATGAACATCTTTTTGCGACTCAACGTAGTCTTTTATCTGCGGCTGGACGGACGACCAATCGACCATGCGACTATACCTTCTGCAAGCGGGCGTATTCTTGCACCAGCGTTTTCATACCAGCGTCTTGAAACTCAACTGTGATGCGGCTTTTTCCGCCTTCGCCTTGAACGCCCATCACCACGCCAAACCCAAACGAGCGATGATTGACCATGTCTCCCGGAAGAAAAATTTCGTCGGGATCAATTTGATTGAAATCTTGATTGAAATTTTTAAGAACCGAAATCGGGGCCGGGGCGCCGGAATCAATTCCACGCCAGGTCAATTCTTCACGATATTTTGATGGAATTTCTTCAATAAAACGGCTGGGAAGCGCCCAGTTGCTTTGCCCGTGAATGCGGCGCGATTCGACGTGAGTGAGATATAATTTTTTCATGGCGCGGGTGATGCCGACGTAACAGAGGCGCCGTTCTTCTTCGACTTCTTTTTTATCATCTAACGTGCGTGAATGTGGGAACAATTCTTCTTCCATCCCCACCATGAATACATAGGGAAACTCAAGCCCCTTCGCGCTATGAAACGTCATAAATTGAATCTGGTCGGAATCGTTCGTGACCGAATCCTGGTCGGAAACCAGCGAGGCGTTTTCAAGAAAGCCTTCCAGCATCATCAGCGTATTAATTGGCGCCGAGGTCGCATGTTTCATGTCAGTTTCAAACGCCGCAGCGGCGGAAATCAGTTCTTCGACATTCTCGATGCGCGCATCGGCCTGCGGGTCGGATTCATCTTTCCAGTATTGGATGTACCCCGAACGCTTGTATAAGTCGTCCAATAATTCGGGCAGGGAAACGCTCTCGGATTTTTCACGGCAACTGCGGAAAATCGAGGCAAAAATTCTAAAGGCATTCTTCGCAGCAGGCGACAAGCCAGAAGATGCATCATCTGCGGCATACCACGCCGCAAGCAAAATCGGCTGATTGGAGCGGGCGGCGTAATCGTTCAATCTGCCGACTGTGACAGCGCCGAGTTTTCGTTTGGGGATATTCACGACGCGTTCAAATGAAACCGCGTCGGCGGGGTTAATCAACATCCGGGCGTACGCCAGCGCATCCTTGATTTCGCGGCGGTCGTAAAATGCTGTCCCTGCGACGATGTTATACGGAACGCCGCGTTTGATGCACTCTTCTTCAAACGTACGCGACTGGGCGTTGGTGCGGTAAAACACAGCAAATTGCTTGTAGGGAACATTTTCTTGATTATGCAAACGCTGGATTTCATCCGCGACCCAGAACGCTTCAGAGATGTCATCCGGCAGGCGTATGACTCCAATCGCATCGCCCTCGTCCTGTTGCGTCCAAAGCGATTTACCCAATCGGCCTTCGTTGCCGTTTATCATTTCGGACGCAGCGGAAATAATGGTTTTGCTCGAACGGTAATTCTGCTCAAGACGCACCACTTTGGCGCCCGGATATTCACGCTCAAATTCTAAAATATTGCGAATATCTGCGCCGCGCCAACGATAAATAGACTGGTCGTCGTCGCCGACAACACAGATGCGCTGATGGTCACGCGCCAGTTCTCTCAACAATAAATACTGCGGTTGATTGGTGTCTTGATATTCATCCACCATGATTTGTTTAAAGCGCTTTTGATAAGAAACTCGAACCTCTTCGCGTTCTTTTAACAAACGTACGGTTTCGATCAACAGGTCGTCAAAGTCTAATGCGCTGTTTGAACGCAAAATTTCCGCATATTTTTTGTAGATGCGCTTAATCATATCTTCGCGGTAGTCCCGCGCATTGGCGGCGTAATCAGCAGGCCATTCGAAACGGCTTTTGGCTTTGGATATCTCATTGATCGCGGCATTGGCTTTGATTTCTTGCGTACTGATGTCGCAGGCTTTCATTGCGCGCTTGACCGCCGCCAATTGGTCGGAGCGGTCATAGATGGAGAAATGCGGGTCCAGCCCAATTGCCTTACCGTCCGTCCGCAGAATTCGTGAGCAGACTGAGTGAAAGGTGCCGATCCACCAGCCGCGTGGATTGCCGCCGACCAAACGGGCGGCGCGATCTTTTAATTCACCAGCCGCTTTGTTGGTGAACGTGACAGCCAGAATGTTCCAGGGCGCCAGTTTGCGTTCATGGATCAAATAGGCGAGGCGATAGGTAATGACGCGCGTTTTGCCGCTGCCTGCTCCAGCGAGAACCAATAATGGCCCATCGACATGCAAGGCGGCCTCCGCCTGAGCAGGGTTTAGTTCCGCCCTCAGCCGTTCTTCAAATGTAGAATATGTTTTCATAAGTTTTGTTCATTTACTTTCATTTCAATACGCAGATGACTTATAATAAGAGGGATATTTTAAAATTCCACGACCCCAAGAAAGAAAACAATTTCATTCTCATGGCGAAGCAATTTGACCGCATCATATTTAATCCAAGAATCAATAGCGGCAAACCAACGGTTGGGCGCCCTCATATCTTGGTCTCAGAAATTTTTGAGCAAGTTGCGAAGGGAAAAAAACCCGAAGAACTCATGCGGCAATATCCCGGTTTGGAGCGCGACGACGTCAAGCAAGCCATGCAATATTCGGCTTACTTATTAGGACAGCCTTTGCCGGAAGAATGATAGGCTTGAGCGGCAAGCACCATTAGCGTTCCAATCAATATCATCCAAAGCGAATGTTGGAGTAGAACGATAACCACAGAAGCGCCCGCACAAAAAATCACAGCAAACTTACCATTCATTTGATCGCTGGCCCTTTTCAGCCAGACCAGATATAAACCCAGCATGACGGGGAAGAGATAAAACGCCAGACGCCAAACATCGGTTGTAAAATACAACTGCAACACACACAGCGCGCCATAAAACGCGATGGCGCGTCTCCATTGAGCGGATACCCGCAAGAACCCGCCAACGGCAAACGGCGCCAAGCCGATCAAACCAAATTCATAGAATTGCACGGAAGCGATGCGCGACCCGAATATACTCAAACTGGATTGCTGCAACTCAAACCAATAATACGCCCAGGTTGGCGCTTCGGTCGGCGGCAGGATATCTTGCAACTCAGACGCCATGACGCCGAGAGCGATATTGGGGTAGTACATAAAACGAATGAGAAGAAACACAAGAATTGACGGCGCCGAGACCCGAACCAAACGAATGATTGAAGTTTTTGAGAGTGAAAAACCAAAATGAAATAGATACCATGTTGGCAGCATGACCAGCGCCCATTCTCGATTAAATACGCCTATCAACGTGAACGCTGAAAACAGCGAATCGCGCCCCGCCGCCATCGCCCAAAATGACGCCAATAGCAAAATGTGAGAACTGGTATCAGTGTTGTTGATGCCGAAATCCTTAAGTAAATCTATCATGCCGTTGCTGCAACAAAGCAACAGCGCTCCAAGGCTGGCCAGCGGCCAATCAAAACGTATTCCACGCAAGAAGCCATAGAATGAAAGACACAATCCCACGGCGAATGTGATCGGTATCAAGCCCTCGCCCGGCTTTGGAACCACGCCCGCCAGATTCAAAAAAGCAGACATCAACAAGCGATAGCCGTAAGGACGGTTGACGCCGTAATACGGATTGACCGCGCCCGAATTGACATAACCCCATTGCATGGTGGTCGAATGGTCGATCCATTGATAACGCAATAGAAGAATTGCTAAAACGAGAACGAGCAATACGCCAAGGATGAGAGATTCTTGTTTTGTCATTGCCAAAGGGCCAATCCCGGAGCGTCATAAACGGTAAATTCACAGAGAAATGATTGTGCGTTTGGATGGTTCACAGAGATTTTGATAAAGGGATATTCTTGAGGTGATCCTATATTATTTAGCCGATCTCTCCAAATTGCCGCCCCGGTCGGGATAATCGAACTTAAACTTCTTGTTTTAAAATTCTTTTGACCAATCGAAAGCGAAAATTGGCTTGATCTTTGGTTGAGCGTTAGCCCATAAAAGAAATATAAACTGCCTTCGTTCAAACGATCCAATTTGTTGTTTGATGATAAACGGTCGATTATAAGAGGATGTTCCTCCGTCAGCCAATAGGTGGATAAGCGCTCTTGTTCAAAATGTTCACCCCAATTCTTAGGTAAACGCGCTTCAATCAAATTATCTTGAAAAAGCTGATTTTGATCAATTTCTTTGCGCAGAGAATAAATTTTTTCCGGGCGGGTCATCCAGGCGCCCAGGCAGAAAAATGCAATCAGCAAAAACGCCGTAATTTCAAACCATAAATCAATGCGCCGAAACGAGGCAAACATTGTCTGCTCCAGGTTGGATTTTTGATCTCGGGGCTACAATATCAACATTGTAGCGGATCTGATTTATATGAACGAAATGTATTCAGGCACAATCGGTAAAAATCACAAGGGAACGTGATTTTTGCCTTCATCATTTGAAAATGGTTTCACTGAATATAAAAAAAGTGAGGACGGAATGAGCCAGTTAGAAACCTTCGACAACGCCTATCCGGGGCGTCAGTACATCATCAAAATCATTTGCCCGGAGTTTACCTCCGTGTGCCCCAAAACAGGGCAGCCGGATTTTGGAACGATTCGTATCGCCTATATCCCCAATCAAAAATGCCTTGAGTTGAAGGCGTTGAAATATTACATGCAGTCGTATCGTAACCAGGGAATTTTCTACGAAATGGTTACCAACAAAATTCTCGACGATCTGGTGGCTGCTTGTGATCCGCAATGGATGGAAATTGAAGGCGACTATAGCCCGCGCGGCGGCATTTCGACCACTGTTACCGTCACCCACGGCGCCAAAATGGACAGCGAATAAACTTCGCTATTGTATTTTGCTGATATGATCTAAAAATTCTTCCGGTCCGATGAAGCCGGTAATGGTTTCATCGGGCAGATGCGTTCCGCTTGAATCATAGAAGGTAATCCAAGGCAGGCCATATATATTAAATTTCTTTTGGATCGCGTTTTTGTTTTTGACTTCATCCAGGTTGACCTTGATGGTCACAAAGCGGTTTAGCGCCTTGCCTACAGCGTCATCGGAAAAGGTATTGGCTTCGATTTCTTTACAAACCGTGCACCAGTCGGCGTAGAAATCAATCATAACCGGTTTGTTTTGTTCGCGGGCGGCGGCGAGGCCCGCTTCAAGATCATGCACCCAACCGACATTCTTGGCCTCAACGCGCGTCAATCCGCCAAAAATCATAAAGAGAGAGAGCGTACAGAGAACGACGCCGGTCCCTTTGCGGAGGCGGTCCATCATATTCGTCGTGTGAAACGTCCGATGGACGGCGCCTAACAATAGCCCAATCACAAAGACGATAGCCGCGCCTATAAATACTGCGGTGGAATTTACCAGCATATCTTTTAATGGCTGAACCACGTCTTTCAAAAAATATAAGGCCGCCGTGAAAAGCATAATTCCAAATACGCTTTTTACATTTTCCATCCAGGCGCCGGATTTTGGCAATTTAGTAATCAGCCCTGAAAATGTTCCGAGGATGAGAAATGGCAAACCCAAGCCGAACGCATAAACCAACAGCAGTGATAATCCGAAAACAGGATTCGCTTCTTTGGCGACATACGCGAGTAACCCAACCAGGACAGGGCCTGTGCAAGGGGCGGCAATCACGCCCGCGACCAGCCCCATGACGAAGGCTCCGGCGAAACCTTTGCCGCCTGCGCTGGTCAGTTTGGTCGACCAACTTGAAGGCAACTGCAACTCAAATGCGCCGAACATCGAGACGCCCATCGCAATGAAAATGGTCGCAACCGAGCCGATCACCAGCGGGTTGCTCATCACCTGTCCGAACAGCGACCCGGTATAGGCGGCGATAAACCCCAACGCTGAGTACGTCGCCGCCAGTCCAAACACATAGGTCAGCGCCAGCGTAAATGCGTGAAACGTGCTTTTCGCCTCGCGGGCGCCGAACAGCGTAATGGTGATGGGGATCAACGGAAACACGCAGGGAGTCGCGCAAGTCGCGATGCCGGATAGAAAAATGAAGATAAATGCCAGAAATAAACTATTCGAAAGATATTTTTCAATCTCGCTTTGGGGCGCACTTGGAGTTATTGTCTGCGAGCCGCTTTGTTGCGCAACCACCATGCCTGCATTGGCGTTTTCCGTTACGGTGAATGATAACGGATAAGTTTTTGTCTGCGGAAAATAACAAACGGTTTTTGAACATCCCTGATAATCAACAACAAACGTAACCGAATGAACGCCCGGCGCCGCATCCGGTTGAACGGTAATCGGCAGGCGAAATTCATTTTCACCGTCGTATATTTCTTTTTCCACATTTTCGAATGGATCGAGTTTGGTATGCGGCGTGGGCAGCGACGCTTCGCCGGAAAGGACGATTGCGCTTTTGTCTAACGCAATCGACGTCATGTCTTTGTATGTCCAATGATCGGGTTTTACGTTTAATTTTGCGATGATATAAGCCGATTCGCCTTGGGCGATTTCACTTTTTGGTAGTTCAACCGTCCATTCAAAAATTTCATCTAAATTGACCCGCTGCGCCCACGCGCTCGCAGAGATCAACATTACATATATGCAAATGTGCAATACGCGAACCATATTTTCACCAAGTAAAGGAATAGAGTATTTTGACACAAAACATCGTATCGAGAATTTGACCGTTTTACAACTATTTCGCTGATACGCTGGATTGAGACTGTGGATTTTCCTTTAGACGAGCCGAGTAGGCGTGGGTACATCTCTCTTCGCTTCAGTGCGGGCTTATAGCCCTCTTTGCACAGGCGCTCACAGAGACGCACCCACGCCTACTCAACCAGATGAATGTGATTGTTCGTTCTAAATATTACTGCTGCCAGGCGTTGACGTTCACATTGCCGCCCGCGCGAACGATATCGCCCATGCTGTTTATACCATTGGATGAGTCAAAGACGCCGTCCCAACTACTGTCGCGCCCACCGACTCCGGCCCATTCGCCGTAGCTTTCTTTCTTGTCCGGCCCATACGAAAGAATGATGTATCCTGCTTTTTGATGCCCGACCACCACGCCCCAACCATGCTGGTAACAAAAATAGCGATAGGTAGCGTTTTCATATCCACCACTGGGGAATTCAACGCTCTGGTCTGGCCCGTCATAAAATGGGTCAGACAAATTGACGTCGCTTAGATACGCAATCGGCGTCGTAAGATAACGCATCGAACGAATAAACCCGCCGTCAACTACCGATGTTCCCATACCGATCCAATCCGGTGGATACGAGTTACGGTCGAGGTTGTAGGTATCGACGCCGACGGAAATGGTACGCAGGTCGCTTTCCACACGCGCAATCTTCGCTCTCAACTGCGCATTGAGAAAATTCGGCACGGCAATAGCGGCGAGAATCCCAATAATGGCGACAACAATTAATAACTCAATTAATGTAAACGCGTTTTTCATCTTATCTCCCTGAACAATTTAAAAATCACAACATGGTTTCGACAAAGGGCGCAATTTTGTCCGGCGGGCCAAGGACGATGAGAGCGTCGTTGTCGTAGATCACCCAATGGCCTTCCGGGTTCGGCAATATCTTACCATATCGTCTCACAGCGACAGCCGTGAGTCCATATTTTTTTCGCATATTAATGTCTTCCAGCGAGCGCCCCACTGCGGGAGAATCCGGCGACACTTGTAACGTATGAATCGCGAATTCAGATGGATTCAATTCAAGGTCGTTGAGCGAGAGTTTGCGGGGCGAGGGCGAACGGAACATCTGGTAACCGTCCGAACGGATTTTTCCCACCATCTGTTCGATAGAATCTTTTGAAACCAGATACTTCATCAATACGCGGGTGAAGATTTCGATAGAGGTTTCATATTCTTCGGGGATGACCTCATCTGCGCCCAATTTGAATAGCGGTTGGACTTCCTGCATGAATCGGGTGCGGGCAATTAGATAGACCGACGGGTTTAAACGCTTGGATAGTTCAATGATGCGCGCCGCCGCCGCCGGGTCGGCAATGGTAATGACTAAAATTCGCGCAGTGTGGATGCAGGCGTGTTCCAGGACGGCTTCATGCGCGGCGTCGCCGTAAAAAATCGGCTCGCCTTTGGTTTTCTGGGTGCGGACTGTTTCGGGGTTCATCTCAATGATAACGTAGGGAATGTTCGCCGCCTGGGCGGTGCGGGCCAGGTTGCCGCCGTTGACGCCAAAACCAATGATGATTACGTGGTCGTTTCTTTTCGGCCCTGCCGCTTCGTCTTCCGGCTTCATGCCGTGTTTCAAACGCTCCGGCAATGGCAGGCGGTTGGCTTCTTTCGCCAGCAGCGGCGCAAATTGAATCACGAACGGCGTGAAGATCATTGAGAGAATCGAGACGGCGAGAAACAATTGATAGGCCGAGTCAGAGATTAAATCATATTTCAAACCAACGCTTGCCAGGATGAATGAAAACTCTCCAATCTGACAGATTGCGGCGCCTGTTAAGACCGCAGTGCGCAGCGGCGAGCCGATTAAAATCACCGATGCGCACACCAGGATCATTTTTAAACTCATAACCAGTATGGTTGCGATTATGATGAGTGGGAAATGCAGGAAAAAATATTCCACATTGAGCAACATGCCTATCGAGACGAAAAAGAAACTGATAAACAAATCGCGAAACGGCAACACGCCGCCCATTGCCTGATGGCTGTATTCCGACTCGGAAATAATCAGCCCTGCCATGAATGCGCCGAGTCCTAACGATAAGCCCAGCCATGATGTGAACCACGCGACGACCAAGCCAATGGAGATAATAGCAAGCAGAAACATCTCGCTGCTACGGGTGCGGGTGACGCTATAGAGTAACTTTGGGACGCCGAACCGCGCCAATAGATATACAACGATGACAATCAATACGCCTTTGGCTCCCATCGCAAAAAACGCCAGCACCGGGTTTTCGCTTTGCCCGGCCAGAATGGGCGCGATCAACATCATCGGGACAATCATTACGTCTTGAAAAATAAGGATCGCCAACGCATTGCGCCCGTAAGGCGATTCGATTTCCGCCCGGTCTTGTAGGATTTTCAGCGCGACCGCCGTACTGCTCAGCGCGATCAGGCAACCGACGAAAACCGATGTATTCATCGGCGCGCCAAAACACATATAGATCAAGAAAAATAAAAAGACGGTCCCGAACGTTTGCAATGACCCGCCGACCAGCGTTTGGATTTTCAGTTTGGCGATTTTGGTGAGTGAAAATTCGACGCCAATCGTGAAGAGCAGCAATACCACGCCGATTTCGGCTAAGACTTCGACTTCATGGACGGCTTCAATCCATTGCAACCCGTAGGGGCCGATCAACATGCCCGTCAGCAAAAACCCGACAATGCTGGGGATTTTAAGTTTGCTGATGACGTACAACACCACCGCAGACAGGCCGACGATGATGGCGAGATCATTTAAGATTGGCAATTCGCCAGCGGATTGAGAAGATAAAAATACCAGGTCAGTAAAGACAGCGCTTTGCATTCAAAACCCTCTTATAGATCGACTTTCGGTTATCTTATCTTACAAGGAAAATTACCGAATAGATGGAAAACGCCTTAGAAAAAGGTTAGTTCTTTTGTTGGATTGTTTCACCTAACTTAGAGGGATACCCGCAGTGAGGACACTTTAATAGCGTTTCGAGTTTCTTTTTGCCGCAGATGTCGCATGGAACAGACAGTCCGCTTGGCATGAGAAAGGCAAACACGATCCATCCGGCAATCGGAAATAGCATAGCAATTAACACCCAAATCGTTGGATTATCCATTCCACGATTTTTGGCTTGTTTACCGATCCAAACAGAGACCAATATCCATAAAATCAAGAAAATAATCACGGGGATGAGAAATAAGACTAAAAGCATCGCTTCGAATTGTGAGGTTGTGTTTGAATACTGCATATTTGTCCCCTTTTAATAAAAGCGTTACGCAATTATCCCATATTCATTGACGCGCATAAAGAGGGAGCGGCGGGAAAGTTTATGCTACGCGCAATGACACCGAGCGATGCGGGGGCAGGGCGCCTTCGGTCTCTTCGCCTTTGGCGGCGAGATTGGCGTAATAGTCGTCCCAGTCGATGGCTTCTGACCAGGCTTGGATTTTATCCAGCATTCCTTGCAGGGTTTCTTGTTTGTTCACCTCATCGCGCAAGACGCGCACGCCGGGCAGCCCTTTAATGTACCAGCAGATTTGCTTGCGCATTTCCAGGCAGGCTTTGCGCTCGCCCTTCCATTCGACCGCGAGATGTAAATGGCGCATCAGCGTTTCGATGCGCTCGACCGGGCTTGGGTCAGGCAACTGTTCGCCCGTATCCAGGTAATGCTGAATCTGCGGAAAAATCCACGGATTACCATACGCCGCCCGCGCCACCATTACGCCGTCGCAATGGGTTTCGTCGATCATGCGTTTGGCGGAGACGGCGTCGACCACATCGCCGTTGCCAATCACGGGGATGTCGAGATAGTCCTTCAGGTCAGCGATCCACTCCCACTGCGCTTGTCCGCCAAAGCCCATCCGGCGGGTACGGGCGTGAATGATGATGGCGTCGCAGCCTTCGCCCTGGGCGATGTCGCCGATCATGCGGTACATCAGCGATTTGTGGTTAACGCCGGCGCGAATCTTGACGGAGAGATGCAAATTGGTCGCATTGCGCATCGCGCGGATGACATGCACCAAATTGACCGGGTATAGCGTTAGCCCACAGCCGGATTTATTTTTGAATACCTTTTTTACTGGACACCCCAGATTCAGGTTGATTCCGGTTACGCCCAAATCTTCGATTTTCCTAATTGCCTCACCAATGATTTCCGGTTCGCCGCCGAATAATTGAAAGACCAGCGGGTCTTCATCGCGGCATTCATCCAACATCGAACCAGTTCTTTGGTTGTCGACAACGATGCCCCGCGCACTGATTAATTCGCAAAAAGTTAGCGCACAGCCTTTTTCACGGGCAATCTGCCGCGTGGCGCGGTCGGTATAGCCCGCCACGGGCGCCAACATCACCTTGGGAAATTCAAAATCGGGTTTTACGCCTCGCGGCGGTAATATTGCCATAATCAGTATGTTACGCTAATTTTTATCTTTAGCGAACTTGAATTCTCGTTTATGTTTTATGTGACGATACAATTGAGAGTATGATACTTTATATACAATAACTCTTTTTTGAATTGGTATTTATATGTCCAAACAATATTTCACCTTTTTTTATCTGCTTCTTTTTCTCCCCATAGCAAATAGTAACGCCGGAGTCGTCATCAATGAGATCATGTATCACCCCTCATCATTGAATAGCGATGATGAATACATCGAACTTTATAATAACTCCACAACCACCACCGATATTTCCGGTTGGGCGTTTACCAACGGAATTCAATATGTCTTCCCGGAAGGCGCTTCGATTGCCGCAGGCGGATATCTAATTCTATCTGCATCTCCGGCTTCTTTTAGTCAATCTTATGGGGCCGAGTCTGCTTATGGTCCATTTGTAGGGCGACTCAGCAATGATGGCGAAAAAATAGAATTCACCCGCTTTGATGGCTCCATCGCCGATTCATTTACTTATCGCGATGAATTGGGTTGGCCGGAAATTGCCGATGGATTTGGTTCCAGTATCGAACGTATCCATCCCGATATGGCGCCTGATTTTGCTGACTCGTGGCGCGCATCTCCTGATTTAGGTACACCCGGCAAACGCAACCTGTCTCAAGTCGACGCCCCGCTTCCGATTGTGACCGATATCGTTCAATCGCCCGTGTCGCCAAGATCAACCGATACCGTGCATTTTCGCGTACGCGTCTTTCATCCCGTTCCATTGCAAGACGTTGGCATTTTTTATAAATCCGAAATCGCGGATGAATATCAATGGGCGCCGATGCATGATGATGGATTGAACGATGACGGCGTAGCGAACGACGGCGTCTTTGGCGGCGTATTACCAGCCTTTGCTCATGGAACCATCGTAGAATTTCGCGTCCTGGCGTTAGATGCAAATTCTGTTCAAGGTTGGTTTCCATTCAATCAAACGGCGCCTTCCGCTCTCTATCGGGTCGATAACACTGAATACGACGCCAGTTTGCCTTTGTATAAAATTGTCATGCGTACGCAAGATGAAATCATGCTGCGGACCCGGGATCTGCGCAGTAATGATGAAATCTCCTCGTCATTTCTCTATGGTCAAAGCATCTACTATCAGGTCGGCGTTCGTTTTCGCGGCAAAGGTTCACGATATGCGGAACCGAAAAACTACCGGGTCAATTTCTCAACAACAAAGCATTTTGGCAAGACGCGAAAATTGAATCTCAACGCGGTCAATGTTGACCGTCAGTATATCGGCCTGGAAAGTTTTGAGCGTTTGGGACTGCCAGCGCCGCAAAAACAATTCGTCGCCGTCGATTTCAATGGCGTCGTGATTCCGCGCTACCTTGAAGTCGAACGCACAGGCCGCGATATGATGCAGCGCGCTTTTGGCGACGGCAACGGCAATTTATACCGAGGCGTTGAACAAGCCAACTTCGATTATCGGGGAGAAAAATTCGAGCCATACATTCCAAACTATATCAAAGAGACGAACGAGTTGCGCAGAGACTTCAGTGATATCGTGCGGCTATGCGATGCGTTTTCACTCAGCAGCAATGAAGAGTTTCCCGTAAAGATTTCAGAATGGATTGATCTTCGCCAATGGATCCGCTGGTTTGCGTTGAAGCAAATATTGAATGACCGCGAAGGCGGACTCTCCCGCGAGCGCGGCGATGATTACTTTATTTACCGCCCAAGCGATGACAACCGCTTCTACTTGCTCCCCTGGGACCAGGATTCGGTTTTAGCGCTTCCACTTGAGGCAGTCCACCATCATGGAACGCCCGCCGTTCAACGGCTATTGCGTCATCCTGATTTTGCGCGGTTTTATTATCAGGAACTGCTATCAATTCTCGATGTTGAATTAACGCCGGAAGTCATGCAATCCATCATCAATGAAACGGCGCCGGTGAACGATGAAATCCAACGCGCTGATTTAATGAATATCTTCATGGCAAACCGTAACGCAATCACCAATCAAATTCCTCAAGCGCTTACGGTCCATGTTGATCCGTCTGAGACCTCTTATGTCCGGCTTGTCGGCGAAGAAGAAGAGTGGCGCTATTTCCGTGGGCGCAGCCAACCGTCAATCAATCCAATGGATTGGACCGAACCTTCGTTTGACGATTCACAATGGGAAACCGGCCCGGGAGGATTTGGCTATGGAGACGGCGACGATCGAACCGAATTGACTGACATGGAGGACCAATATACGTCTGTGTTTATTCGCAAAAAATTCCAACTGGATGACCTAAGCGCCATCACAGGCATAACTCTCACGGCTTTATATGATGATTCATTTGTTGCCTACTTGAACGGACAGGAAATTGTCCGCGAGAACTTCGACGGCGTTCCGTTTTTTGACCTTGAAGCCAGTGGAAATCATGAAGCGAATGGTTATGAATCATTTGACGCGAGTTCATTTACGTCTTTGTTACAGCCAGGCGAAAATTGCTTAGCGGTTGTTGGGTTGAATACGAATATCGGGAGTTCGGATTTCAGTTTAGCAATCAACTTGTATGCAAATATTGTTAATAAATCAATAACAAAGATCAGCGGTTTGACGGATGCCGTCTATACCCGTTGGGTAAATGTCAACGGAGAGCGCACCCAATACGAACCTTGGCTGGGCCAGTGGTCATACGCGCGAGAACTCGAAGACGGTCGCCATGTTTTCAACATCGAAGCCATTGACGAAGCGGGCTTGATTGTTGATTCCACCCAGATTGTTATTTACCAAAACGCGGCGGCGCCGCAAGGCGTTACCGAAGTAATCGGCGACCTGGTTTGGCGTAAAGCCGACAGCCCGATTCATGTGCCCCAGACGGTTTGGATTCCACCCGCATCATCACTGACCGTCGAAGCGGGCGTCGATGTACGGTTTGCGTCAGGCGCGGCGATTTGGGCGCAAGGCCTCTTGCGTACAGCGCCCGAGGGCGATGAGCCAATCACCTTTTTCCCTGAACAAAACGGAACCACTTGGGGCGGAATCGTAATTGATAAAGTCGCGGCAGTCGTCACGATCAAGAATGTCAGTATCACTGGCGCGTCGTCGGCCCGTATTGCCGGGCAAAACTACCCGGGCGTCATCACCGTCCATGAAGGTGTTGTAGACATTGAGAACTGCTCATTTTTTGAACTAAACAGCGTAGGCATTGATGCGATCAATTCCACAATCAATATTCATCATAACACCTTTAAAAATATGGGCGAGGCGGTGCACTGTACGAATTCATTCGCGCAAGTGACAAACAACTATTTTGAAAATATTTTAGGCTATAGCGACGCGATTGATTTTGACGGCAGCGGCGCGATGGAATCGCTCATTGCCTACAATACGATCATGGGGTCAGAAGACGACGGGCTTGATTTGGGATACTCTCAAACCCGTATCGAAGGCAACATCATCAACGGTTGCGCTGATAAGGGCATATCAATGGAAGGCGATTCCATGCCTGTCGTCGTGAACAACATCGTCACCAATTGCGACATAGGCGTTGCGGTCAAAGACCGCTGTAATGCGCAAGTCGTTCACAACACCATTGTGGATGTAAAAACCGGGGTTTCGATTTATGAAAAGAACTTGGGGCAGGGCGGCGCAATCGCCGAAGTATTGAATAATGTGATTTGGAACACACAGCAGAGTGTCGCCGTCGACGAAAAATCCAGTTTGAATCTTCGCTCAAACAACCTGGCGCCATTGCCGGGTTCCGCTGGCTCTTCAAATTTTTCTCTTGATCCAATGTTCGCCAATTTGGATTTCCGCGATTTTCATCTTCTTGAGAACTCCCCGCTCATCGACTCCGCAGAAGCCTCTGACGTTTCCACGGACGTCTATTTGAATTCACGCCCAAAAGGCAACGCTGCCGATATCGGCGCCGTCGAAAGCGAATTTTTCAGCGCCATAGAGGATTGGCTTCTCCATATAGAACCTTAGGCGTGGGACGCTGCTTGGGGTTTATGTGATTTCCGCCGATTCTATAATCACTGAACGAGCACACATCATTGGAAGCGGAAATTGAGGAACATTCATGATTATTACGATGAAGGCAGGCGCAAGCAAAGACGAAATCACAAACGTTGAAAAACTCATCGGAGAATTTGGATACAACGTCCACCCGATCTATGGCACCAACTTGACCGTATTGGCCGCAGTCGGCGACGAGCGCGGCAAAGAAGGCCTCTACGACCGCATGTTGAGCCAGCCCGGCGTTGATAAAGTCGAATTTATTTTACCTCCCTATAAATTAGTCTGCCGCGAGGTGCATACCGGCATCATGAGACCTGACACAACCGTTGATATCAACTTCAAATGGAAAGAAGGCCAGGGAACCGTTTCCGTCGGCGGCGATGAACTGGTTGTCATGGCCGGCCCCTGCTCGGTTGAATCCAGCGAACAGATGATGGAATGCGCCCGCATCAATAAACAATACGGCGCAAAAATTTTACGCGGCGGCGCATTCAAACCAAGAACCTCCCCTTATAGTTTCCAAGGCCTCGAAGAAGACGGCCTCAAAATGCTCGCGGATGCGCGCGAAGAATACGGTCTCGCGATTATTACCGAACTGATGGACGCGCACCATCTCGAATTGGTTGACCAATATACCGATATCATTCAGATCGGTGCGCGCAACATGCAAAACTTCATGTTGCTGAAAGCGCTTGGAAATACCAAAAAGCCCATCTTGCTCAAACGCGGCATCTCTTCCACCATTGATGAATGGCTGATGGCGGCTGAGTACATCCTCTCGTGCGGAAACAGCAACGTCATGCTTTGCGAGCGCGGCATCCGTACATTTGAAACCAAGTACCGCAACACGCTTGATCTCAATGCAGTCCCCGTAATTAAAAAATTGACCCACTTACCGATTGTGGTCGACCCGAGCCACGGCACCGGCTATTGGGACTTGGTGACGGATATGGCGCTGGCCTCCGTCGCGGCGGGCGGTCATGCGTTGATGATTGAAACTCATCCCGAACCCTCCAAAGCCTGGTCGGACGGCGCACAATCTTTAACGGAAAAATCATTCAAAACGCTGATGGAGCGCGTAGCCCTGGTCGCGAAAGCCGTGGGGCGCTCGGTTCCTTGGAGTTAAGCCGCAACTGATGACGCAAAGCCGATCCATCTATTTGGACTATAACGCCACGGCGCCGTTGCTGCCCGAAGCGGTTGAAGCGATGCGCCCACTGATGGAGGCAAATTTCGGCAATGCGTCCAGCCGTCATTCGTATGGTCGCGCTGCGTGGGACGCCGTCGAGCGCGCAAGAGATAGCGTCGCCGCTCTTTCCGGGGCGCACCCTGACGAAGTCGTGTTTACCAGCGGCGCGACCGAATCAAACTTTCTTTCCCTACTGGGCCGGTTTGATTTTTGTGTAGAAAACGGCAAATCGCCGCAATCCACCCGTATTGCCTATAGCCCGGTTGAACACCCCTGCGTTATATCCGCCGTTGAAATGCTGATCAAACGCGGCGCCGAGGCGGTAAAAATCCCCGTGGATTCTTACGGTCGCGTTGATCCAGCGTTTTTTACATCAAACGATCATTTCGATATCGTTACCGTCATGGCGGTTAACCATGAGACGGGCGCCGTTCAGCCCATTCAGGAAATATCAAATCGGATTGACCATGAAAAGACCTTCTTCCATTGCGACGCTGTCCAGTGGGCGGGACGGGGCGCTGGAGGCTTCGATGAATGGCGACTCTCGGCCATGTCGCTTTCTTCTCATAAACTAGGCGGACCGAAGGGTGTTGGCGCCTTAATCTTGCGTTCCGGCGTTAAGATCACGCCGCAGATTCCTGGTTCGCAGGAAGCGGGGCTTCGCGGCGGCACAACCAATAGCCTTGGCATTGCGGGATTTGGCGCGGCGGCCCAAGTCGCCTTGAACCGACGTGAATTCCAAATTGATGAACTTACCAAAAAACGAGAATATCTCTGGCAGGGATTACAAACAGCGGTCCCAAATATTCAGCGTACACTGCCGCCGGACGTCTCGGTCTGCAAAACGCTTCATGTCCGCTTTGCGGGCATGAAAGGAGAACGGGTGGTTGATGCGCTCGATCAATTGGGCGTCGCCTGTTCCTCCGGCCCGGCTTGCGCATCCGGCGCCGCCAACGCTTCGCCAGTCTTACATGCAATGGGATTAAGCGAGCAGGAATCATGGGAAGGCGTCCGTTTCAGCCTGGGTCACGAACTCAGTTTTGATGACCTCGACGAAGCCGTAAATCGAATATCTGCATGGCATTTACGACAATCAGGCCGCGTCGCTTGATTGATTGTCTCTCCGTGAGTACCCTATCCAGTCTTATTTTCCTTCGGAATTAGCGTTGTGTTCCTTGATCGACAGCGTATCATCAAGGATAATTTTATGGATACGCCTATTTCACGGGATTTTCGTATTACGTTATGAAGCAGCTTGTGAGATACGCATTCACGCCGTAATCCGAACACCATCGCAGATTCACAAAAGAGCATAGTGGGTAGCGGCTCTTTAAGTCTTTGAGTAAGGCATTTTTATGGATCAGGCCATAGCCGTATATCCGGGAACCTTTGATCCGGTGACGCGCGGTCACTTAGATGTGATCGAACGCGGATTAAAAGTCTTTGGGCGGTTAGTGGTGGCAGTCGTCAACAACCCGAGCAAAAACCCCGTCTTCTCTACAACCGAGCGGATGGAAATGCTGCGAGAATCAACCCGGGACATGAACGGACACATTGAAGTCGATTCTTTCAATGGTTTACTTGCGGATTATGTACGCATCAAAAAAGCCAAAGTCGTCCTGAGAGGATTGCGGGCGGTTTCGGATTTTGAATACGAATTAGAAATGGCGCTCACCAACCGCCATTTGAACGAAGAAGCCGAAACGATGTTTTTAACGCCCAGCGAAAAGTATATTTATTTGCGGGCAAGCACAGTCAGGCAAATTGCGAAGTTGAATGGCGACGTTAGCGCGTTTGTCACGCCCGATGTGGAAAAACGCTTGACAGCGCATTATTCAAAATAAAAAGAATCGCGCATCAAATTTAGAAGAAAATAAAGAGGAAGATCATGGCTCACCCAAAACACCGGAAATCAAAAGCCAAGAGATTAATGAAACGCGCACACCATTTCATTACGCCAAAATCTTTGGTTGAATGCTCTAACTGCCGAGGCGTTAAGATGCCTCACCGCGTCTGCCCTCATTGCGGACACTACAAAGGCAGCTCGGTTATTTAAGCCTGATGGAAAAAGCAAACATGCGAGTTGCTGTTGACGCCATGGGCGGCGACAACGCCCCTCAAACAATCATTGAGGGCGTTCGCTTATTTCGGAGCGAAGACGAACACACCGAAATTCTGCTCGTCGGTCGCCGCGACGCCCTCGAAGCCCCCTGCGCAGACCTCAATGTAACCATTGTAGATGCGCCGTCTGTTGTGGGGATGCACGAGTCTGCTTCAACCGCTCTCAAGACGCGAAAAGACTCGTCAATTGCTGTCGCTACCGGCCTGATGAAAGCCAAGCAGGCTGACGCATTGCTCACAATGGGCAATTCCGGCGCAGCGGTTGCTTTCGCCATGTTTGTTTTGGGTCGTTTGCCGAATATTTCCAAGCCTGCGATTGTCGCCCCGTTTCCGTCTGGAAACGAAACCGGCGTGACTCATGTCTTGGATTGCGGCGCTACGGTTGATTGCAAACCCAGCCAACTGCTTCAGTTCGCTCTGATGGGGTCAGCGTATTGCAAATATACGTTTAACGTCGAGTCGCCCCGCATTGGTTTGCTTTCAATCGGCGAAGAAGATTCCAAAGGCAACGAACTGACCTTGGCGACGTCCAAGTTGCTCAAAGAAGCCCCGCTCAATTTCATCGGCAATGTCGAAGGCGTTGATATCATGCGGGGCGGCGCAGATGTTGTCGTCTGCGACGGATTTATCGGCAACGTCATTCTTAAATTCGGCGAAGGCCTGGTTGAAACCTTTTTCAAAGCCTTAACGCAAGAGACCGATGAAGTGCTCGGTTCAGATTTAAACGCAGAAGACCGGCGCACTTTTTTAACAGAAACCATGCAGCGCGTTGATTATTCCGCTTATGGCGGCGCAGAGTTGTTAGGCGTCAATGGGCACTTGCTCATTGGACACGGACGCTCCGCCGCTCATGCAATTGCAAACGGCATCCGCTCTGCGCGTAACGTCGCCGAGCGCTGCCCGCTGAATAAAATTCAGCAAGCATTAGAAGCCGTACAGGCGCCCCCAGCGTAAACCATCGAAGGAGAAGCAACTTTGCGTGCTCACATCACTGCCACCGGAATGGCTGTTCCAGACCGGGTGGTTACCAATAATGATCTCGAGAAGATGGTTGATACGTCTGACCAGTGGATCCGCGACCGTACAGGCATGGTCGAGCGCCGGGTCAGCGACGATAAAACAGCCGCATCTGATTTGGCCGTCGCGGCGTCTAAACAGGCGATCCAAAACGCGGGCCTCACGCCAAAAGATATTGACGCCATTTTAGTCGCCACCATCTCCGGCGATTATCCCTGGCCAGCCACCGCTTGCATCGTCCAAAGCAAACTCGGCGCGAATCCGGTCATGTCCTATGACCTTTCCGCTGCCTGCACAGGCTTCTTATATGGTTTGTCGCAAGCCTCTGCTTTTATTGAGACGGAGAAATTCAAAAATATCCTACTTATCGGCGTTGATTTGCTCACAAAAACCGTTGACTGGACAGACCGCAATACCTGTGTATTGTTTGGCGATGGCGCTGGCGCCGCGATTATCCAACCCAATCTCAATGGCGCAGGCGTGATCGACACCATGCTCGGCGCTGACGGCAGCGCGGCGGAAATGCTCTATCAAGCCGTCGGAGGTTCTCGTCATCCGATGACCGAAGACGCCATCAAAGAAGGCAAACATTATTTATATATGAACGGTCGCGAAATTTTCAAACAAGCCGTTCGCGTAATGGCGCAAACGATTCTGGCCTTACTTGAAAAACATGGAAAAACAGGCGATGACATTGCGCTCGTGGTTCCACATCAGGCGAATATCCGCATTCTAGAAGCGGTCTCCGACCGTATCGGCGTGGGCATGGACCGGTTTTTCTTAAATATTAATAAATACGGAAATACATCAGCGGCAACCATCCCAATGGCAACGCATGAAGCGCGCCAGGAAGGCCGCCTGAAAGATGGAGACCTCGTAGTCATGGTTTCGTTCGGCGGCGGATTAACGTGGGGAGCCAGCTTAGTTCAGTTCTGATAATCCTATGACTAAAATCGCATTCTTATTTCCAGGACAAGGTTCTCAAAAGCCCGGTATGGGTCTCGATTGGTTTGATGCGTCTGAAATCGCTCGAAATCGCAGCCAGCAAGCCGAGGCGGCGTTAGGTTGGTCGGTCACAGATTTGTGGAAACCCGAGAATGAATCTCAATTGGCTACCACAAAATTCACCCAACCAGCGCTTTATACTTTGAGCGCCATTCTAACCGATGCGCTCAAAGAGAAGGGCGTTGAGCCTGCTTTAACCGCAGGCCATAGCGCGGGCGAGTTTGCCGCTTTATATGCAGCAGGCGCCTGGGATTTTGAAACTGGATTGCGAGTCATCGCGGAACGCGCCCGCCTGATGCACGAACTGGCGGCGCCAGGCGCGATGGCGGCGGTTTTGGGGATGCAGCCTGAAGACATTCAATCCATCTGCGACGAATGGACGGACGGTATTGTCCAGGCGGCGAATTTTAATTCCCCCAAACAAACCGTGATTACTGGCGAAAAGGCCGCCATTGAAGCCATTTCACCCGTCTTGAAAGAAAAAGGCGCCCGCCGCGTCGTACAATTACCGGTCAGCGGCGCATTTCACTCGCCATTAATGAAAGATGCGCAAACCCAGTTTCGTACTTTTTTACAAGATATTGAAATTAAAGTCCCAAGCGTCATTTGGGTTTCTAATAATACGGCCCAGCAACAGGCTTTTGCCAGCGATATTCGCGATCAGTTGGTGAAACAATTCTGCGAGCCGGTGCGCTGGGTGCAATCCATGGATGTGATTTTCGCCCAGAGCGAAACAGGGCTCGAAGTCGGCCCCGGCGAAGTTTTGTGCGGGCTTGCCAAGCAGTGCAACCGCGATTGGCCTTGCAACCCATGCGGAACAATCGAAGAATTTAGTCAGGTAACCTAACATGCAAACGCTGCCCCTGAATGATAAAGTTGCAATCATCACTGGCGGTTCGCGCGGCATCGGTCGCGCCGCTGTCGAATTGTTCGCCGCCTCCGGCGCGAAAGTCGTTTTTACAGGACGCAACCAGGACGCAATCACTGAAACGGAAAATGCCATCAAAGAATTAGGCTTTGAAGCCTATGGCGTCATCGCGGATGTTTCAGATTCTGATAAAGCGCAGAATGTAATTTCAGAGACGGTTGAGCGCTTTGGTAAGATTGACATACTCATTAATAATGCTGGGGTTACAAAAGATGGACTCGCAATCCGCATGAAGGATGATGATTGGGAATCCGTGTTGAAAATCAACCTCAGCGGCGCTTTTTTTATGGCGCGTGCAGCGGCGAAAATTATGATGAAAGCCCGCGCAGGGCGCATCATCAATGTGACCTCCGTAGTCGGAATTACGGGTAACGCCGGACAAGTCAATTACGCAGCCAGTAAAGCGGGCGTGATTGGAATGACCAAGTCGCTGGCGAAAGAACTCGCCTCGCGCGGAGTCACCGTAAACGCCGTCGCGCCAGGGTTCATCGAAACCCGCATGACGGATGCCTTAAAAGAAGAGACCAAACAAGCCGTTAAAACGTCGATCCCGTTGGGACGTTATGGGACGCCGGATGAAGTGGCGGCGCTGTTGGGTTTTCTCGCGAGTGATTTATCGAGTTACATAACAGGCCAAACCTTTGTCGTAGACGGTGGTTTAGCCATATAGCCCTTCGCCTTCACAAGGTAGCGGTTATAACTATAAGATTGTCAACTTACGAGCGGTTTCAAATAGCCGTTCGACATTTTAGAAACTAGAATTTTGCAGGAGGATGAATCCCGTGAGCGAAAACGTCGAACAAAAAGTCATCGATATCATCGCGGAAAAACTCAAAATCGACAAAGATGAGATCTCGCCGGAAAAGTCGTTCACACGCGACTTGGGCGCCGACTCACTCGATACCGTCGAATTGGTCATGGAGTTTGAAGAGAACTTTGATATCGACGAAATCCCAGAAGAAGAAGCCGAAAAGATTAAAACCGTTGGTGACGCCATTAATTACATCAGCGGAAAAGTCTCGTAAACTAACTTGAATAGGGTATAAGTCAGCATGAGCCGACGACGAGTCGTCATTACTGGAATGGGGGCAGTAACTCCCATTGGCAATACAGTCGATGAATTTTGGACTTCGCTGATCGAAGGCAAAAGCGGCACAGGGCCGCTGACGCGCTTTGATTCAGAAGGCTTTTCATCGCATGTCGCCGCTGAACTCAAAGGGTTTGATCCTGATCAGTATATCGAACCCAAAGAGTCGCGCCGCATGGACTACTTTGTCCGATATGCAATGGCGTGTTCAGAACAGGCAGTCAAAGATTCCGGCTTGGACGTCGATTCGATCAATCTGGATCGGGCGGGCGTTTACATCGGGTCTGGCATCGGCGGGATCGAATCGATTGAAAAACAAAAAGAAGTATTAGATAAAAAAGGCCCGCGGCGAATCAGCCCATTTTTGGTGCCCATGTTGATCGTCAACATGGCGTCGGGCATGGTTTCGATGCGGTTTAACTTTCGCGGCCCCAATAGTTGCGTCGTCACCGCTTGCGCAACGGGCAACAACGCCATCGGCGACGCAGCGCGGCTCATTCAATATGGGCAAGCGGACGTCATGTTGGCTGGCGGCGCAGAAGGCGCCATTACGCCGCTTGGTTTCGGCGGCTTCTGCTCACTCCGGGCGTTAACCACTCGCAATGACGATCCAACCACTGCCAGCCGTCCATTTGATAAATCCCGCGATGGGTTTGTCATGGGGGAAGGCGCTGGCGTCATTATGCTTGAAGAGTATGAAGCGGCAAAAAAACGCGGCGCCCGAATATACGCCGAAGTCGCGGGTTACGGCATGAGTTCTGATGCGTTTCACGTCACCATGCCGGAGCCGGAAGGCAAGGGCGCACAAGCAGCGATGAGGCTCTCACTTGAAGACGCAGAAATTTCCGTCGATCAGGTAGACTACATCAATGCCCACGGCACCTCGACCGAATACAACGATAAAACTGAATCGTATGCAATCAAGCAGACCTTTAAATCCCACGCAAATACCGTGGCGATTAGTTCCACCAAGTCGATGACCGGTCACTTACTCGGCGCTGCGGGCGCAATTGAATGCATCGCCTGCGCCAAGGTCATCGAAAGCGGAATCGTTCCCCCGACCATTAACTATAATGAGCCGGACCCGGAATGCGATTTGGATTACACACCGAACAAAGCAAAAGAGATGGCTGTGAACGTCACCATGAGCAACTCATTTGGCTTCGGCGGTCACAATGCCGTATTGGTATTGAAAAAAGTCTAAGCAATTCACGAGAACGCAACCAAGAAGCGGCCCGAAAAGGCCGCTTCTTTTGGTATACGGCTATTCAACAAATCTACACTCAATTGGAATAATAGTTATTTTTCTTACCAATGGGTTGAAAGCGAAGCCAATCCGACGAATAATATATAGATAACATGTATAGAAATATTTGAATTTCATTTTTCTTATTTTATTCGACTTGGGGAATTTCATCTCTGACCTACACCTGCGGCCCCACCCTACGGGTCCTATTTATGAATGATTTACCAGAAAAAAAAAGTACGCAAAACGAAACCCGTCCTCCTGCATTGAGCGAAGCGACGCTGATACGCATGTCGCGTTACATCAATGTCTTGGAAGAGTTTTCAGTAAAGGAGATTCCTCATATTTCCACACGAAAACTCGCTGACCTTTTGGGCGTAAACCCTGCTGTGGTGAAACAAGATTTTCTACCGCTGAACGTCAAAGGACAAACCGGCGTTGGTTATGAAGTCCCGGTGTTGATACAAGCGATTCGGGATGTGTTTTTGTCGCGGGGTACACTCAATTTCGCCATCGCCGGGTTCGGAAATATTGGTCAGGCGCTTTCAAACTATTTTTCATTTGAAAAACAAGGCTTTTTGATGAAAGCCATTTTTGACGTCAATCCGCGCTTTCATCAATACCAAGTGCGCGGCGTTCCGGTGGACGATGTCGAGAGTCTTGAATCAATCTGCAAAGAACGTGGAATTGACATCGGCTTGATTTGTACGCCAGCCAGTTGCGCCCAAGACCTTGCAGACCGCTTAGTCGCGGGCGGCGTCAAAGGAATATGGAATTTCGCTCCGACTGAACTGGTCGTTCCTGAAGAAGTCATTTTGGTGCATGAACATTTGACGAGAGGCTTACTGGCGCTTTCATACCATATCGGATTGCGCCACGGATTAATTGAGAAACCGCAAGAAGCAGACGAATCGTAATGTTGTAAAATACAAGTTAAAAAGCCGTGGCGACCGCTACGGCTTTTTTTATATCATTATCTAGGGTTCTTCCGGTATTTGGATACTTTATCACAAATTGAATTGCGTTTTTTTGACGCTTTTTCGTAAATCCTTGATCTTTCACTGTATCAGGCATGGGTACAACTCTGCTCGCTTCAGTGCGGGCTTTCAGGCCCTTATGCACAGGCGCTCCCAGAGTTCCACCCATGCCTGATTGGTTTGTCAATTTGTGAAATGCCGGAGCCTGTTTCTGAATAAATATTATGGCCATCCATCAATGTAAGTACTCACTTACCGGATGAACCTTATCTAATCCATGTCAGAAGATTGAGGCGGCGATAACATTTGGAATTTGTCATTCTCTTCCTGGAATTCAATTGTTTTCCCCAGCGACTTGTATACAAGTGAAATCTTTTCGCGAATTCTCGATGAAGCGGGTTCAAGATTTGAAGCAATTTTATATTGAATGATCGCCTGGTCGTATTTACCGACTGTGCCCAATAAGTCCGCGTAGAGTTCACGTAAGACAACAAGATATGGAAACGCCTGGACCGCCCGTTCAAATGTTTGCAACGCCCGGCTTGAATCGGCGCGAATCAGGTATACATCCGAAAGACGCTTATAAGCAAATAACGGGGCCACATCATACCGGGCGCATGTAGTGAGAGCCAGTTCAATTTTTTGAATGGTCTGTTCATCCGGCATCCGATTGCTCTCGATAGCCGTTCGGAGATGATGCATCGCATATAGCGCAGCGCCTTCAGGACGATAGGGAGCAATTTCACGCAACTCATCAAGCAAGAGGTTGCGTTGGCTTACGATTTTTTCGCCTAAAAATTCATTGAAATGTAAATTATAGGTTCGTTGCACATTTAGATACGAGTAAGTAATGAGTGTAAGAAGTAATAGCAGACCTGCAGCAGCAGATGCTTCCGGGCGCTTCCAAATTGGCAAAGGTATTTCGAGGTCTAAGTTTTCATCACGTGCTTTGGAATTCTCGCGTTCTTCATTTTTGGGATAAAGCAAACTTAACCCCAACCAGAGTAGAGGGTGCGCAATCATTGATTCAACAGCAGAATAAGCCCCCGCTCCCGCCGTCAAAAGTAAAACAATACACGCCGGGAAAATCACGTCCGATTTTTCAAACCCAATTGAACGCCGAACCAATAATACAAAAATACAACCTGCAATGATAAACGTCGCAAAAATGGAAATTGGCGTACCCAAGGTTGATAGCGGTTGAAAAACGCCGAGTGTTCCCCAGGACTGGTTATCAGAGTTTCTCGCCTGCCAATACCAATCTAATTGCGGCAATGGCGTTGATGAAAGTAATGGAATCTGTATTGAGATCAGTGCGCATCCGGCCAATACGCCGCCAAGAATGATGACGACGGCCTTCGACTTCCAAGTCCAGACTTCGGTAGAAATGAATACTGAAAATAAGAGCGCGCAGAGTCCGCCAATCCATGCAGGTTGATATCCAAATAGAAGAGTGAATCCCGTACAAACAATGAATAAGAATAATAAGAATACGTTTCTGGCGCTTGTTGTATTTGCACGAAATGTGATTATGAATAACAAAACAATCGTTAGGCACAGGCAAACGAACAAGAGTGAACTTTTTAACGGCTCTGCGGGAAAAATGGCTGGAGAAACTGTGTATTCATCTATGACCGAGCCAGAAGAAGCCATAACAAATTGCTCGTTGATCGCTTCTGGCTGCTGTAAAGAAGGGAAGAGAGTTTCCTGATACGAAGGCGGAGAAAATAATAGCAACCATGTTATTAGTAAAAAAACGCAAGTTCCACCCAAAGCGTATTTTGGATTTTCCGGGCGCTGAAAATAGAGCAGCAATCCTGCAATCATCGACGGAAGCAGCAATTCGCACACGTAACCGTCTTGGATCGAAAAGGCCGCCCAAACAATTGCAGCAGTAAGAACAAAAAAATGCGCTACGGGAAAGCGATCTAAGCATTCGTCCCGATAATAAACGCAGAGAACGGCGCCCACGAAAAGCACGAAAAGCGCAACCATTCGCATTCCAGGATCAATGCCCGGGACGCTGAACGCAAAGGCTATGTATGAGAGGATGGCGAGCACAACCCGCATGCGGCACGTAAACCTAATAAGTAGCTTTGTAATCCAAATCCACTGATTTGCCCAACGGCGACGCCCGCAATAAACGAGTGCTTGCGAAACTCTTCGCGCTTGTGGATATTCGACAAATGTACTTCGACGACAGGTAAACCAACGGCTGAAACCGCATCGCGCAACGCAACCGACGTGTGCGTATACGCAGCGGGGTTCATTAATATCGCGTTCGCCCATTCGGCGTTCTCTGCTATCGCGTCAACCATCTCGCCTTCATGATTACTCTGAATAATGCGCAATTCGGTATCGAGTTCGCCTGCCAGTTCCGACAATGACGCATTGATCTGCTCAAGCGTTAACGTTCCGTACACGTCTGGCTCACGCGTACCGAGTAAATTGAGATTGGGGCCATGTAGTACCAAGATATTTGCCATCGTTACGTCGAGGCTCCAAATTCGTTGAAACGCTTAGGCGCGACTTCTGTTGAAAGAAAACCAACGCCCCTGTTTCAAGGGAGTTAGGTGATTCAAGATTATCGTTTATACTACCACAGTTTTTAGAAAATTGACTATCCCCCAGGGTGAATTGAAATATGAGCAATTCTTCAAACCAGTCCCTTGATCCTCAGATACTATCCATGTGGGAGCGCTGGGTTTTTCTTTTAGGCCGCTTGACCCTGTTGTTGGCTTTTCCCGTTGCGGTGATGGTTTTTTATATTCTTACGTGGCGACATTATTCCGTCCCCAAAGCAAGCCTGTTTCAGTTTCTCATGATGATCTCCGGCGCATGCTGGGCGGTGTTGGCGCTTCGTCGTCGTTTTGTTCGTTCGGCCCTTGCGACTCCGGCGGCTTTTCTCTTATCGGTCATCTGTTTCAGCATGTTGTTTGCCGTCAACCTGGGTGAGTCCTATGAAATTGTTACCTTCAAAATCGCCTGTATGGTGTATCTAATCTTCATTCCAAAATTCTTCACGCGTTTTCAAGATTTCACCTTAATCGCGTATTTATTGGGTTTGTTATGCCTGGCTGTCGACGTTTATGCCATCGCTCAATACTATGATTGGCCCTGGTTCTTTCAAATGTTTGAGTCTTTGGGCTTTTCACAGATGGACGGGCAACCCGTCTCAACAATGGGCAACGTGAATTACACCGCCGAATTTCTCAATATCGCTGTTCCTATATTGATCTGTATGATGATCGTCTATCGGCGCCGCGCGGTTGAATTCTTGTTCTTCTCATTTGTTACATTACTCAATTCCATCGTATTTTATTATTTAGACTGCAATGCTTCTTATGCTGGTTTCATCGTCGCAATTCCACTCATGCTTTCCATTTTATGTTATGACCGCTTAATTCCTATCGCAGTCGAGTTACGAATAATCCCCACTTCATTGCCCACTGCCTTGCGTTATTTCCGGTATGCAGTCGTTACGATGATTCTTGCGATTGCATTAATTGCTGTGGGTATCACTTCTTTTCCCAACAAAGTGCTCAATAAAGTGGCAACCACCGTCAGCTGGGTCGATACCGACGGCGATAATGTCACCGATGGTTCAACGACCATCATCTTTCGCCTGCAATGTATGGATTCTGCAATGAGAGGGATCGTTCAGTCCCTATTCACTGGAATCGGCCCGGGCAATTTTAAAATCATTCACCCACTCTATGAAACTCAACTAGAACGAAAAGTTTTAGGCAAAGAAGTCTTGGCGAGAAAGGTCCACAACGACCACTTACAACATGCGTTAAAATACGGCGTCTTTGGATTATTTGCGTTTTATTGGCTACATGCCGTGGTCTTCTTTTGTATTATTTATTCACTCTATCATCTACGCCACCGCCCCAGAAACGCGCAATCATCCAGCCCGATTCTGCGTCTATCGGCCTTTGAGCGAAATTTTTATTTCTACTTGCAATTGGGAATTCTCGGCGGGCTGACGACCTCTTTAGTGAGTTGCATTTTCGGTCACACCTTCGTCATTGAATCATCAGCGGTGACCTATTGGATGATGTCAGCGATCGCCGTGTCAATCTTCCAATATTTGCATCGTCTCAATCGCGGCGTGACTCAGCCCCGCTATGGGTTTACTCAAGAACAACCAAACCAGGTACAAACCGTTGGTCGCAGAATTCCGACGCTGTTGACATGCGCGGTTGCGTTTGCGTTAGTTTTGCCGTTCGGCGCCAAAAACACCTATCAATTAATCGGTGAAAGCTGGTTAAAAATGGGGATGGGTCAGCGCGATTCAAATAAATATGAAACCATGCTGTATTGCATGAACCGCGCTCTGAAAATATACCCTTACCAAATGGAGTCCTACTACATTCTAGGTCGCTATTACATTGACGCCATTACAGAATTCGCCGTTGCAAAAGGAAAAGGCGAGCAAGAGCGCATTCAATATTTAACCCAGCGCGAGCTCTATCACGACAAAGAAGACATGTACATTCGCAAGGGCATCGTCTGCTTGCAAATTGATTTATTCCTGAATCCAAATTACAAATGGGCGCATAACAACTTGGGCGTATTGTACGACCGCTTGAATGATTTCAACCTCTCAAAAGCGGCGTATGGTCGCGTACTGGCGATTGACCCCGAACAAATCTACGCGCATTTCAACCTTGGGCTTGGTATGGTAAAACGCGAGCAGTTCGCTGACGCCATCACTTATATGGAAACCTCTGCCAGCCTTGAACCAGACTACGTCGAAGCCTATCGCTATATGGCGTCGGCTTTTTTAATTCAAGGCGACATCAATCGCGCAATGGCGTCAATTGACCGGCTCGTTTCGATTAATTTGCAAAGGCGGCTTTCCACCGCGCTCGGCTCCGTCGGCGGGCAACGCTACATGCCTATCTTAGACCACTTAAACAATGGCCGATTGTATGAAGCGCTATCTGATGCGCAACGATTGATGAATTATCAAGATGAACAATCACAGTCATTCTATTTGCAATCGGCTGTTGAACTCATCAAGCAGGGGCAGCTAGGGGAATTGACGCTCGAAGCCTTAAACAAAGGTACGTTATTGGCGCCTTTAACCGACCCGCCAAAATTGGCTTACATTGCAAGCCTGTATCAAAACATCTCTCAGTGGCAAGAAGCGGCCAAACGCTACCAGCAATATTTGCGACTGGAACCAAATGACTGGAATGTGCGCCGTAATCTCGCCAATATATACGCGACTCTGGATGACTACCCGTCTGCTGTTTTGGTATTTCAAAAGATTGTCGAATCGGGGCAAGGGACGTATCGAGACCGGATTAGCCTGGCCCGATTAATGGTCGGAGCCAATCAATATACTTGGGGCGATATCCTTCCACATTTGCATAATGCAGTCACGGAAGGCGGCGACCAGGCAAAAGATATAATCATTGAGAATAGCCAAGTCAATCCGCTTTTAGGATTGGTTGACCAGTCTGAAGAGTTGCAAAATTTGCTTGGGGAAACCTATATGGCAAAATTCGCGCAACTAAAATCCCAGCAATGACGGGTTTCTTTTTCCCGTTGCTGTTTTAAAGCCGCCTTCTATGCGAATCCTGTTTATTGGACACAACGGGTATGATTATCCTCATACCCGCGTCCGCTGTTATCATTTTGCCAAAGCGCTATCCACGTTCCCGGATGTCGAAACCGGGGTGCTGTCTTTTCGCGACGACCTCGCGCCGCACTTGGCGGAAGCGGATATTTATTCTGCATCAGACCGCCGGAAGTTAACGCTTACAGGCAAAGCATTGGCGCGGCTACTCTCATACCGCGACACAATTCTCTATATTCAAAAAGCCCACTTTCACGCGGCGGCCCCGTTTCTATTGCACCGCCTCGGGGTTTGCCCCAATTATATTTTTGATTATGACGACTACGACATTCCGCTTTCAAACTTTTTTTCAAGAGGAATCTGGAACCGTCTTTTTTTTGGGACCAACCAGTGGGATGAAATCACCTACCGTTTGGCGGGCCGTGCGCGGGGCTGTGTATGCGCCAGCCATGAGTTAGTGAATGTTCTACAACCGCACAATCAAAATCTCGCCTATATCCCAACCGGCGTCGACCAGAATGCTTTCACTCCCAGAGACGCTACCATTAAAAACGACAAAGTGGTTTTCCTTTGGAACGGATTAATTTGGGGCAAACCCATTTTAGACAACTTGCTCTTGCTCTTTCGCGCATTTGATTATGCTCACAACGAAATGGCGCCGTATCAACTTCGCATCATCGGCGGGGGCGACTGCTGGTCTGACGCTCAAGCAATCGTGGCGGAGCGCTTTTCCCGTCTACCAATTGAATGGATCGCATGGGCGAAACCCCAAGAGATGCCGGATCATTTGCGAAACGCCGATGTGGGTTTATTGCCCGCTGCCGGAGACGACCTTTGGCTGAAGTGTAAAAGCCCAACCAAATTATTTGAATACATGGCTTCGGGGTTGCCCGTCGTCGCCAGCGCTGTTGGCGAAGCCAGCCACGTGATCGAGCATCTTGAATCAGGCTATTGCGCTAAAGATGAGCGTGACTTTTCCCAAGGCCTCATTCGTATGTCGAATGACGAACAAGTCCGGCGATCATTTGGAGAACGCGCGCGAACCACCATCGAAGACAACTATTCACTACCCGTCTTAGGAGAAAACCTGTATCTTTTCTTAAAGAACATTTTTATAGATAGGTGATAAATCTCATGCTGCGGAACTCCCGCCTCCCCTCATTCAACGCACAATTGTTTGCCTTGACCGCAGCAACGCTTTTGGTGTTTTTTTGGAGCGCCTGCGGGGGAACGCCAGAGCGTAATCTTCCGGTTGATTCACAACCTCAAAAGGTCATAGAAGAAACCCCGACGCCTCCAATTACGATCATTGAAGCGCCCACAGCGACGCAGACGCCAACGCCGGCTCCGATTGAGCCAAAACAAGAATTTGGTTTGATTGTCCGGCATTCCAGTACGCTGGAATCAACAGACTGGATCGGGCTGGCGCAAAATTATCAAGCGACCCATATTCAAATCGGCGGCGACGCCATTCGTGCTGTAGAAGATTTAATTTTTCAACCACAACTGCAAAACCAGGTGCGACGGCTCGCGCGCGAAGCCAACCAAGCCAATCTCAAAGTCTTCGTCTGGAGCCGGGAATTAAATTTAGGCGACGGCTTGTTTCGCTTTGATCCAACGGACCCGTTTTATGCGGCCCGCCAGTCGGCTTATCGAAATGTTTTGAAGTCATTGCCAGAGATCGACGGGTTCGTCTTACAATTTGCAGACGCCCAATCACCGCCCTGGAGCGCAGTTGCCGACCCAACCACCGTTCCGCAAAGTTCTATTAAACGTATACAAATTGTTATCGAAATGATTAAAAGCATCGTCGTTGACGAAATGGGAAAAACGCTCTGGGTTCGCGTCGGCGACGAAGGGCCGCAGGCAATCGAATGGCTGGCAACAGCCTTGCGTACAATGAATGCTGCTGATGTTGGCGTGATTCTCACTCAACCCACTTGGTTGGACGCTGAATTCAACCGCAAGGCATGGATTTCTCAACTATTTGGAGGCCAAAACGTCATTCTCGAAGCCGATGCAACCATGAACCACTGGGGGGGAGAAAACACCATTATCAGTTTTGCAGCCCCCTTGAACGAACTGCGCGGTTTTAAAGACGCATTCAATTTTAAGGGGTATGCTTGCGCCATCGACACACAGGACGCCCTCGTGTTTGATTCTCCCAATCGCTCCAATCTCGTCTTGTTACACCAGGATGAAGCGCCTTCAGACGCTGTGTTGCAAGCATGGATCGAAAAAGAATACCAATTCGCACCCGTGACTAAAGAAGGCGTCTCTCTGCGGAACCTGTTTATGGATTCATGGAGAATCGCCAAAAAAATCAATACGGTTCAAGGCGCCGATCTATTCTCGTTCCAATGGGACGTCAACAATCCACCATCGTTTAATAGCCAAAGCCTCAATGCTCCAACCGAACAGACATTGCTAGACATCGCCCAGGAAACATACGAAGCGCAATCTAATCTCGAAGAGACATTATCTAAATTGCAGGAAATACAATTCAATCTGCCATTTACGCAAATATCTTCGCTTGAGCAACGAATCAAAAACCAAATCGAATTCGCAAAGTTGATGCACTATGCCAAACAGTGTTATTGGGGTTATCAACTTTGGAAACGCACTCGCAATGAACAAGAAGCGCTTTATCTGGAAGGCCATTTACGCGCACTCCAACAAATAGCGAGCAATACGCCACAGGTTTTTCAACTCGAATCAGAGCGGGTAGACGCTGGCGCCATCTTAATGTTTATATCAAACATCCGGTCTCATTTTCCGCGTGTGTTATTTGGTTCAAAAGAAAGAACTTGGGCTAAAATTTTTGGCATCCACATTCGCCAGACGGCTGCCAATTCTATTGAAGTTCTCTGGCAAACCTCAGAACCAACCGTCGGTTCCTGTCACATCGTCTCAAAAACTCCGCCTCTCTGGCAACACTCCGCTGAATCGTCGTTATTTCCAGAAACAGAGCATCGGGTGCTCATAGAAGACCTCCAACCAGGACAACCCTATAACGTGTCTATCTCGTCTACAGCACTCAATGGGTTTATTATTAATGCGAAAGATTATGGTCTCAACCTAGACGAAGAAGTCTTGTTCTGAGTATAATTGGATTGGTATATACTTATTTTTCGCTTGAATCGCGAAGGGGAGAATCAACATGAAAAAAGGTTTTACGCTTATTGAACTATTGATTGTCGTTGCGATTATTGGAATTCTTGCAGCCATAGCTGTGCCCAACTTTTTGAACGCACAAAACCGCGCCAAGATCGCTCGGTGCTATTCCGACATGAAGGCGATGGACACCGCCGTCCGTATGTTGAATATGGACACCAATCACTTACCTATCGACGGTTGGGATGACGATACGCCAGAAGGACGAGAGATTCTGAAAGATGTCTTCAATGGCGTCGGCGATTTTTCTGAAGCAGAACGAAAAACCTCTCACTATCTCGCCGTAATTACCAGTCCTATTTCTTATATGGGTTCTGTGCCGCTCGATCCATTTATTAGCATCACGACCGACGAAGATACACGCGGTTTTGGCAGTGGTTACGACACTTACATTTATGCTGATGTCGATCCGAACATTCCAGGCCACAACCAAGGCATCCAAGCGCTCAATTCTCCGCTTGCGGAAGATTTCAATTTAAGGCCGCTGAAAAAAGGCGAGTTCGCTTTTATCGGAGTCGGGCCGGATGGCGTTGCTGGCGTTGGTTCAAGTGGTGCGTTTGGCTCCCGTGGATTTCCTTATAGCACCTCGAACGGCACAGTAAGTTCAGGTGATGTTGTTTTAGCGGGTGGTACGATTTACGGACAGTAAGCAACCAAAATCATTCAATCAAAAAGCCGTCTCGTTTGAGGCGGCTTTTTTTGTTTGTACTAAAACACAAATCCAAACCAGAATTAGAAACCGTTACAATACTCTCATTTCAACTTGTCGCCGCAGTCTTCGTTTGGCTTTGTGTTCCGCGAGGGCTTGGTCAACGAGGATGGAGAGAAGTTCAGTGAATGAGATTCGCGGCTCCGCTTTTTCCCATAAATAATATGAGAACGAGCCGGGGATCAGGTTCGCTTCGTTGAAATAAATTTCGCTCTCTTGGTTATTGACAATAAAATCAAACCGCACAACGCCGCGACACCCCATCGTAGAATAAGCGCTGACTGCATGATTGCGGGCGCTTTCGAGCATTGCTTCTGGAACATCCGCTGGATTCAGATCGCGCTGTAACGAAGCCATGCCTTCACTCTGACTATCGGATATCTTCTTATTGCCTTTCATATACTTATCTTCGAAAGTCAGTAGCGTATCCTCCCGCCGAGGACGCTCGACCGCTGAGGTCTTGGGCGGTTCGCCAAAAAGAACCGCGATGTTGAGTTCATACATATCTTCAATGAGCGGCTCGACCATCACTTGATCGTCAAACGCAAACGCGCCCGCGAGCGAAACCATTAACTCTTCTTGGGTATGGGCGGATGAAATGGCGATGCTGGAACCCAGGTTGCAGGGCTTTACCATCCACGGCGAAGGAATTTGCTCTGCGATGCTTTGAGCCAAAATGTGCGCCTGGTTCGGGTCCCATTCCGATTGATGGATGAGGAGATCAGACAATACCGGGACATCGCTTTGAGAAACCAATTTTTTCGCGAGGTGCTTGTTCATGCCAATCGAAGATGCACACGGTCCACTGCCGACGTATGGCGCGCCAATCCATTCGAACAAGCCTTGGATGCAGCCGTCTTCGCCGTAGGTCCCATGAAACGCAGGGAAGAACACGTCAACAGGAAACCGCTGCGGTTCATCTTTTTTGAACCACCCGCCAGCTTTGGCTTGCGCCGTGATTTGCCAGTTAGAATCCGCGTTTAAAAAAACGGGAACGCATTGCTTCATCGCGTCTGATGAAAGCGGGAAGTTCTCACGCTTACACAGCACTTCGCCGGTAAACCATTTCCCTTCAAGGTCAACATAGATCGGGAGAAGATCAAAGCGAGTAGAATCGAAGGCGTCCATCGCCTGCAAAGCGGAAATCACGCTGATTTCATGTTCGGTTGATCTGCCGCCAAACAACACGGCCACACGGGTTTTATCGCCGTTCATTGTTCCTCCACTTAGTTATTGAAACTCGGTTCAGTAATTCAAAAAAGACGAAAGGCTTGTCTCGACTCATACAAATCAGGCAAATCGTTTTCATATAATACAACATCGCCCGGTTTGAGATTTTGGTTTAGAAATTCTCGCGCTTCTTGCAAAGTTGAAAACAGTTTTAGACCGTCGCCTTGTACTTGTTGCGTCAGCGCATCGACCAAACTCTGTACCCGCTGCGGCGCGACCAGACAAATGATATCGCAGCTTTCGGCAATTTTTGGCGCCAACCGCTGATGTTCAGCGTCTTCACGGTCGCCGAGTTCCACCATACCGGGCGTAACCAGAATTTTCCGCTGTCCGGGTAAAATTCGCAATACGTCTAGCGCATTCTCAAACCCGGTCGGATTTGAATTATAAGCGTCGTCGATGATGGTGACGCCGCCAGCCGACTTCTGAACAACCAGCCGATGGTCAATAGGCGGCATTGATTTCAACGCCGCAATTGCGGTCAACGGCGCAACGCCCAGTTGCATCGCGGTAAGAAACGCGCCCGCCGCGTTCATGGCTTGATGAAGCCCATAAATCGGCAACGTAACCTGATGCGATCCATCTTGGTACTCAAAACAACAGCGGATTCCATCTGCGGTCAATTCATAGTCCGATAAACAACAATCCAACGCTCCCGCATCACGGTCTGTTCCATAAAACAGCGCCTTCGCTTTGGTACGCTCCGCCATACGTCGGCAGAAGGGATCGTCGCCGTTCAAGATGACAAAACCGTCTTCAGGCAGCGCTTGCGGTAATTCTGACTTGGCTTCAAAAATCGTTTTCTGGGATTTAAAGCGCTCAAAATGGGCAACGCCGACCGCCGTCACGATCCCAACTTTTGGTGGGGTGAATTGGCAGAGACGCTGAATCGAACCGACGCCATACGCGCCCATTTCGACGATAAAATACTCATGGTCGCGCGTCAATTTTTCACGGATAATGCGGGCGATTCCCATCACGGTATTGACGCTGCCAGGCGTCGCCAACGTCGGCGCATGAGCATTCAGAATATGCGCTAAAATCTGCTTGATTGAGGTTTTTCCATAGCTGCCTGTGATGCCAATCAGAACAGTATCTCTGTCAAGCAAAATCGCTTGCGCTTCTTTATAAAATTTCTTCTGGTTCAAGGATTCATAAGGAACAAGAAGCCCATTCGCAATCACAATAAACATTGGAACCAATATGAAGGAAAGCGCAATAAAGAAAAGCGTAACAGGAAGATAGGGAAGGGTGCAGTATTGATTTAACGCTGAGGCAAAATAGGTGGAACCGAATATCAAAGAAAAAATCTGCAACCCAATCGCAAGCGTGAAAATGCGCGTTGCGCGTGCAGTCATAACCAACGGTTTTTTTGTATTCGCCGGGCGGTTAGTGGCTCCAAACAGAGCAATGATTGATGCGAATAAGCAAGACGCCGCCATGAACAGAAAATAGGATTCTGGGATGAGATATAGGCTGCATAACGTAAATATAAGCGCGAAAATGGTTGCGCGACGCTCAAACGAATTGCTGGCGATCCACCAATAGAGAAAGCGCCTCGCGTCATATTCTTCCTGTTGGAAAAAATGGAGAAAGCGCTTGGTGATCGTCCATGAAGCAACGCAAAAGCCTGCGATTAAGGCTATCCATCCAATGGTGTTAAAACTAAAGATCATTGCGGCAGGCCTTTCAAAAAGGCTGTGATATGGTGCTCGACCTGATGGCGCCCACGCGTCAGGATCGAATAGTGATCGAAGCCCGGTAATTCTACATACTGAGCGTTAGGCAATTGTGTTTTCATGCGGCGTCCAAATTCCGGCGGCGTTTCAGTGTCATCAGCGCCGTAGAGCAATAAAACAGGGGTTTGAATGGAAGACAATAGAGGTTCGAGGTCTTCATTCACCACTTTGACGAATGTTTCACGCAACTCGCCTGCATCTAAGTAGTCGCGAGATGCAATCTTTTTATACAAATTTTGTTTAATTGATTCACCAAGCCGCCCTGGAAGCAGGGTTTTGGCGATTCGCGCCGTATATTGAATCATACGGATGCGCGCTTTCTTGAGCATGGGGACGCTGCGCCGAAGCCCCGCCGCTGCGATCAATACCAACGCGCGGCAACGATGGGGGTGCTTTACAGCAAGCCGAATCGCTAAGCGCCCGCCGAATGAGTGACCAATGATTATGCACGGCTCAAGCCTCAGTTCATCCAAAAACGCGAGAACGCACTCCGCATATTCAATGGTGCTCCAAGGCGCGGGTGGAGGCGGAGAACCGCCGAAACCAGGCAGGTCAATCGAGATACAGCGCCCGGTCTCTGAGAGTGAGTCGGTCAGCGGCTGAAAGAACGACCGATTGGCGCCCCAACCATGTAGAAAGACGCTAGCGTTTCCTGTTCCTACATCAGAATAGGCCAACGGGATATCAGAACCGTTGTAATGGATGGTTTTCATACAAGAATGATTGGATGAATCATTCACGCCATGTCCCTCAACAGACTTACGATAAATTACGCCGAGTATAACTTATAATAACGAGTTTTAGGGAATTCTAAGAGGGGGATATTTCTAGCAGAATCGAAATTAAAAGGTCTCGCCGGGAACAAAACCTTCGAACTCGCCACGGAACGAACCAAAATCGCCGTCGCTGTAGAGTCCGTTGGTAGGGCTATAGACTGTCATCGCTTGAGTCATGGCGGTTTGACCAAACACCGTCAGCAAACGCCGACGAATCATCAGCTGTGATTCATTGGCCAGCGGATACAAACTCAACAGCGAATCAGCGCGGTCGGGGCCGATGCTGTAGAGACCGATTCCGCGAATGGTGGGGATGTCGTCCGTGACGAAATTTCGATAATTGACAAACACAAAACCGTGGCGCTTGTCGCTTTCACCCGCAAAAAATGAGGTGATAGAAGGGCGCCGCGTTTCGAGGGTTTCATCTTCGGGCAAGCGCTGAAACGGGTCAGCGGCGTTGGTGCTGGACACGTACTGGCCTTGTTCTAAAATCCTGAGGTCAATCTTAGAGTCGTACGATACACTATAAGGGTAATGGTCGCGATCCATAAAAAATGTTTGGGCCGCGTCGCCATAGGCTTTCATTTGCGCTTTAGAAGCCGTCATTTCTGAGCGAAGTTTCATGTCAGAAAAACGGGGAACCGCAATGGATGAAAGAACGCCGATCACAGCCAAAACGACCATCAACTCAACGAGAGTAAAGCCGCCGTTGGGTCGGTTTTGGCAAACAATATGTGAAGAACGCCCAAATAATTGCATAATCATCCCAGACACTTTTCCCATTACGTCTACGCTATTATAGTATAACTAAAATGAGTAAACAAGCATTTTGTAATAAAAATTTGTATTTTTCCCGATTTTGAAGCTTTTAATCGCCCCCTGGCGTCTAGAATTATGAAAACACGAGAAGGGGAACTCGGATGACAGCTGCAATGGAGCGGATAGAGGCGACGGCCCATAAAGAAGAAGCCTCGGTCCAAATCGACCAAACAGAAGATCAAGCACTGATTCTTCTGATTGAAAGCGCACAGCAAGGCTGTGAGCAGTCCATTGAAGAACTGTTTAACCGATATTTCTTCCGCGTTTCCTCCTTCGTTAGGAGATATGTTGATTCACAGGAAGTAGAAGACGTAGCGCAAGAAGCATTTATTAAGGTATTTCGGAATCTGAACAATATTAAAAAAGTACAAGCCTTCGAGGGGTATTTGTTTCAAACGGCGAAAAACAGCTGCATCAGCTGGTTGCGCAAGAAAAAAAGGATGAGATCAATGCTTGATATCGTCTGGTACGCAGCAACAAACTGGCGCGACGCAAGTTCTGACCGGGAACCGCAACGCGCCGCCGCTATTGACGCCCTGATGGAACAACTCCCAGAGGTGAGCAAGTCTTATTTACACATGTTTTACGTTGAAAAGCGTTCGCGGGCTGAAATTGCAGCGGCGATGAATGAGTCCACTTCATCGGCCTACCGAAAATTGGCTGCGGCGAAAGCAAATTTGCTCGACGCCGCAAAGCGGATGAATGTAAAAATTGTCTTTAGCGGCAGGCATGATATGTCAGTTCAAGAAATAGAGGCGAAGTCATGAAGTTGAAACCGGAACTGCTGTTGTTGTATAAAGAAGGCCGCCTTTCCCATGATGAAAAGCGCGAAGTCGAAGAATTTCTGTCGAACCAGCCCGATGAGAACCGCGTGTTTGGAGAGTTCGACGAACTGGGCGAATCACTTGAGTCATGGGGCCAGATGCACCGCGTCCGCGGTAATGTCTTGCAAGCAGTCAGACAAGAAAGCGCTCAGCCCAATGTGATTCATCTACCGCAATTTCGCGGCGCAGCGATTCCCACTGCTGTTGCGGCCTGTTTTGTGATTGCGCTCACAGGCCTGTACTTTATGATGCAAAACCAAGACGCGACTTTCACCGAACTCGACCGACAAGGGACCGTAGTGATTTCGCAAAATCAGATTGATGTAGAATCTGATGGTTTTCTTTCCATCAAAATGGCCGATCAAAAATCGGTTACGGAATATGCGCCCAATACCATCGCAATGATTACAGGCGTACGTAGTCTCTTCATCGAAACAGGCAAGGTTTGGAACGAAGTCGGGAAAGACGATGGAAACCAATATACCGTCACAACTCAACACGGAACCATCATTGTCCTAGGGACGCAATTCGAAGTTGAAGTTAATAATGATAAAACGACTGTTCGCTTGTTAGAAGGCAGCGTTAAACTGGTTCACACAGACGGCAGCGAACAACTCTTAAACCCGAACGAAGAAGCAGTGATGAAACCTGCCTCGAAAATTCAACTTACACAAATTACAGCCGATGATATTGCTAAATGGCGTGGCTCATTTATCGGGAAGGGATTCACTACACGAGACGTGCCCAATGTGTTACAACAAACAAAAAATCGCTAAAAGCGACTCTTTTTTTAATGCTCTTTTTGTAATTAAAGGCCTCCGCCTTTTGGGTGGAGGTTTATTTTTCTTTTTATTTACAGTGAGTTTATTTAAAGCTGAAGCTGAAGTTCCTTTTGTTGAATCCGTACAGTCTCATGTTCGACTCGAAAATCTCCTCACTGGAATGGTTGAATGGCCAGACGGTTCTATCATCGTTGCAGAAAATGATTCTGGTGAAATATCACGCCTTCGCACCAATAGCCTGTTTTCAACGCTGCGCATCGACACTTTAATGACAGGATTCACTGATCCGGTCGCGCTTGCATTTGATTCAGGCGGGCGCCTTCTCGTCGGTGAGCGCTCGACAGGAAGAGTCATTGCAGTCGGGAACAATCAACGGGAAACTCTTTTTCGCGGCTTGAATGATTTGGCCTCAATCCGCACCGACCAACTCGATAACATCTATTATGTTGAAATGGACCCGGGGCGAATTTCCCGCTATAGCCTGCGTTCAAATGGACACACATTGATCCAGGACGGCCTTTCATTTCCCAGCGATTCATTCGTATTTGGTCGTAGTTTAATGACATCTGAACTCGTTGATCGTTCCGGTATTTCGGGACGAGTTACAATGGAACCGATTGCAGTTGACCAAGACCCGATTCCATTGCCGCCAATCTTTGAATGGTCAATTGATGACGCGTTTATTGACCCGATTCGTTTCGTTCAGGACCCCCGCAATAACTCTCACGCTTTACTTAGCGTTCGCCATGTAGATAGAACCATCGCCGGAATCCAATCCCCTGGCGCGATATACCAAATCAATCTGATTACTGGCAAGGTTGAAGGTTTATTCGTCGAAGATTTATACGGCCCGACTGACATGGTGGCGAATGAAAACGGATGTTTTGTTTTAGAAGAACATGCGGAACGAATCAGTTTTTATGACTGGTCGGGCAAGCGCAATGTACTTTGGGACGGCTTGGGCGCCCCAATCGCTTTTACCGTAATTCCTAACCAGATAAACCGCTATTTAATTGCAGAAACCGCGCCCCACGCCGGGATTTCGTCGATTGTGAGCCAAATTGTCAGACCCAGCACGATGCCCGCTGAATTAGAAAATGAAAGTATTGGCAGCATTTTGGCAACAACCAAGTTGTTTCTTTCCATCACAAATTTAGGTGAAATTGTCGTAGTGAATGATGACGGAACCTATGAAACATTGACCTCGCAATTGTTCGCTCCGGGAAAACTGGTCAAGGGCGAAGGCAACAGCATTTGGGCTTACGACTTAATCGGCGAATTAAAGAAACTCAACAGCGACACCGGGAAGGTCATGCAAAGCGCAAGAGGCGCTCAGGTTGGAATGGTTGACTTCGACGTCGAAGTCGACGGCTCTTTAGAGACGGCCTATGCGTTGGATGCGCTGGGCGATATTTGGCAATACGCCACAATACGCAACGTGTTTACTCCAGTATCCATTCTCACGCTTGAGTTCGCGGATGATTATAATAGTCCGCTTACGCCCGTCTTTGCCCGCGTTGCCGATGAAGGCTTTGTCATTGCGATGAACGACCTTGATGGAAGCATCGTCTGGATTGACGACAATGGCGGCCAAGAGGTCATCCATACCGGATTTCGAGAGATAACGCAATTACATGCGGAATCGCGTCTTAACATAACCGCTCTATCAAATCGTGGATGGCTGCGGACGATTCGTTTAATGTATCCAAGCGATATTCCTGAACCGACGCCGACGCCGTTTATCACTCCAACGCCAGTTTTGCCAACTCGCACACCGACGCCAAACCGTCCCGGGACGCCGTCTCCAACCCCAATTCGACCAACACCGACTCCAACAGAAGTCACTTCGATCATTGACTGGTTGCTTCACGTCGATCACTAAATCCGTTTATCGGCTTTGCCAGCAGGCGTGATAAGACGCCTATTCGCCCGGCCTGACGTTTTTGCGCCCCATCCCATATACTATAAAAAGCAAAATAAATATGTTTGCGGTTCGCATTGAGCGAATCATTTGGGAAGCCGGTGAGAATCCGGCGCGGTCCCGCCACTGTAATCGGTCAAGCCGTTCCGAGCCACTGTCAATCAGACGGGAAGGGGAACTGGATAACGGCCGTAAGCCAGGAGACCAGCCGCAAACATCCACATCGCCTCTTCGGGGACCAAGGGCGCGGTGAATTTCACAGTACGTTCTTGGTCCCCAGTTGATCTACCGCTGGGGATTTTTCTTTAGGCGGAACTTTTTGGAGTTTAGAATGAACCGTTCTGTCGTTGCATTTATCGTTTTACTCATCATCGGCGCGGTATTATCCTTCTCATTACAATACTATCAGTCGAACCACACCTCACGCAAAGCCTCTCCCGGCGGCGCGTTTCCGTCCCGCATTATTTGCGCGGCGCCGAGCGCGGTTGAAATTGTTTTTGCGTTGGATTGCGGCGACCGGGTTGTTGGAGTCAGCGACTTTGTGGCCTACCCGCCTGAAGCAGTCGATAAGCCGCTCATCGGCGGATATTTCAACCCAAACTACGAACGCATTCTCTCTATGAAAGCGGACTTGTTGATCCTGCAAGGCGAAAGCGAAAAACTCACGCTGTTTTGCAAGGACAACCAGATTCAATTATTACGCATTGATATGACCGACATCGAAACGATATTGAATGACGTTCGCCGCGTAGGTAAAACTCTCGGCGTTAATGAAAACGCAGCCGCGCTCATTCAAACCATGCAGGAGCGCTTAGACAACGTCAAAAAACAGGCATCCGAAATTCAACCAAAACCGAACGTATTTATATCATTAGGCCGAAAATCCAGCGCCTTGAGCAATATCACCACCTGCGGCGGCGGGACATTTTTAAGTGAATTGCTTACGCTTGCGGGCGGCGAGAACACCTTCGGCGACTTGGGCGACGAATATCCTCAAATCTCACTCGAAGCAATTACGAAGCGCGAGCCTGAGGTCATTTTGGATTTTCAATTAGAAAACACGCGAGATGCAGCCAAGGCCGCGTTAGACTGGCAGAGCGCCTCCTTGCTGCCCGCCGTCGAAAACCAACGCGTGTATGCGGTGACCGAATCGTTCTTTTTGATTCCCGGCCCGCGAATGCCGCAAGCGGCGGAGAGATTGGTAGAACTCATTCATGGTTGAACCGTGCGCCCGTCTCTCAATTGAGGAGTTAGAGTTTCAATATGACCAAAGCGAATGGCGGTTGTACGCACAATCGTTCCAAGCAAACGCGGGCGAAATCATTGCCATCATCGGCCCGAATGGTTCGGGCAAAAGTACGCTGTTGCGCCTGGCCTCCGGGGTCATACATTCACACGCAGCAATCAAAATAAATGGGCAGCGGTTGCAAAAAATGGAACGGCGCGAAGTGGCCCGGCATCTGGCGTATTTACCGCAAGACCCCGAAAGCGAATATGATTATCTCGTAAGCGAGATTGTTTCATTGGGGCGTTATGCCCATGCGGGAGCAGGCGGTTTTTTAAGCGAACAAGACTGCAAGGTTATGCAAGATTGCATGGCTTCGACAGAAATTTCCGGTTTGCAAACTCGACGCCTCTCTCAACTATCGGGCGGCGAAAAACGGCGCGTATTTCTTGCGTCGGTTCTCGCGCAAGAACCGACCATTTTGTTACTCGATGAACCCACAACGGCGCTTGATCCACACCATCAGATACGGTTTTTTAATATTCTTCTCGACTTAGCGAAGAACGGTATCACCGTCTTGGCGGCGACGCATGACATTAATTTAGCATCGCATTTTTGCAAGCGTATTGTGCTCATGGACGAAGGAAAAATCGCCGCCGACGGAACGCCGGAAGCCGTCTTAACCGAACACTATCTCCATCGCGTCTATGGCGAAGATTTACTGCTCGCTCAGCATCCCCAAACAGGGCGCCCGGTTATCTTTCCCCGCATCATGGAGGCAAGCCATTGAAGACGCTCACGCCCGCGAGACTGGTTTTGTTATTGTCTCCTTACGTTATTTGCTTGGTCGCTTCATTGATTCTTGCCCCGCTCATTGGCAGTGAAACCATTTCCATTCAAGCCGCACTTTCAGGAAAAAACGGAATTGATTCTGAAATATTTTTCTTTCAACGAATTCCACGCATCATCCTGGCGGCGTTGGTCGGCGGCGCCTTAGCGACGGTAGGCGCTTGTTTTCAAGGCATGTTGCGCAACCCCTTAGCAGAACCCTATACCCTCGGCGTCACCGGAGGAGCAGCGGTCGGCGCAGCGTCTGCGATCATTTTCCCAGCGCTGCAATGGTCATGGGGGCCTTTCTCGACGGTGCAAGCATTGGCGTTGGCTGGCGCGGCGTTGTCGATGGGGTTTATCTACTTGCTCGCCAATCGCTCCCAGGGCATCGCCATGAACACGTTGTTGCTTGCGGGCGTAACTGTCTCCATTTTATGCGGCGGCATAATTTTGCTTCTGCGCTATATCGCCAGCCCAAACTATCTGGCGCAAATGGACCGCTGGTTGATGGGCGGATTAGACGTGGTTGGTTATCACGACCTGTCGCTGCTGCTGCCGTTTTTGCTGCCGGGTCTGGGGCTGTTGTTCGGCGGTATGATCGAGATTAACCATCTCACCTTAGGGCAAGACATGGCGATGGGGCATGGCGTGAATGTTCGGTCAGCGCACCGCCGTTTATTTTTCGGCGGCAGTCTGGCGACGGCGGCGGCGGTTTCACTCGCGGGGCCGATTGGTTTTGTCGGGCTGATCGCGCCTCACGCAGTGCGGCGTTTAAGCGGATTCGACCACCGCATCGTCTTGCCGGGTTCGTTTATGCTGGGCGGCGCCTTCCTGGTTCTATGCGACGCTATCGCCCGAACGATGCTCGCGCCCCGTGAGATTCCAGTTGGCGTGATTACCGCTATGATTGGCGGGCCGTTGTTTATCTATCTACTCGTTCGCCGCAACTAGGGGACATGAATGGCTGTATCACTGGATCGAGTCTGGTTGTTTGACGATCCACGCTCGCACGGCGCCCGGTCGATCTTGCGTTGGGCGGCGGACGGTCTGCGTCAAATCGGGAAGACGGTATTTATATCCCAGCTGAATCCCGATGATTCAAACTCGCTCATTCAAATGCGGAATGAACTTGTTGAATTTGAGCCGACCTCCGTCTTACTTGCCAACCATCCAGCGCAACAATTCTGGCAGCAGTTAGGGTTCGACAAACCTCAATGCACTTCACTCGCGTGGTTGTTTGATGATCCATTGTTGATGGGCAATGAGGCGTTTTCTTCTGACGAAATCGTTTTGCTGTCTGACCCCTCGTTTGAAGCGGGCGCAAAAAAACGCGGCGCCCAAACGACTTTGTTCTTGCCCGTTGCCGCACCGGACGCCATTGACGTTCAGCGCGATCCCCGCTTGAAAGCAGCTGTCGCGTATGTCGGCGCTGCGGCGGATTTATCCGCCATGCGAAATGCGCTTTCGCAAGACATTGCCGGATATTTTGATTCGATTGCGAAGAAAAAAGCCAAACAACCAACCGCTGATCTTAATGATTTACTCGCTAAATTCCCGTTATCAAAAACTCAACGCATTACATTAACTGGTCAAGTTTCGTATTATATTTATGCTAATGCCAACCGCATTCATCGCCTGCAATATTTAGCGCCGTTGGCGGAGAAGAACTTCCATCTCTACGGTAATGACGCTTGGCGCCCCTATATAGAAAACACACCGCTGCAAGCGTGCTTTAAAGGTGGAATTGGTCCTCTAACTGACTATCATCCGTTAATTCAATCCGTTGAAATCAATATCAATCTTCGCAGTTTACAGGGATTTTCAGCGCCAACGCACCGTGATTTCCTTGTCCCGCGCTTGGGCGGCTTTATGCTCGCCAGCGCCCGTTACGGTCAATTGTCGAGCCGTGATATGGACCCGGACAACCGTTTTGGCATAGAGGATTTTCCATGGGCGCCAGAGGCGGATACGCCGGATTCAATTGAATTTCAGACGCAAGAGTGGTTGGATAAACCCGAAAAGCGGACACAATGGTCTCAAGAGGCGTCTGAAATAATATGCCGGGAACATCTTTTTTCTCATCGCATGAAGCAGTTAAATGATTTGTTGACTTGAACCCTTTTTAATTGACAGATTCAATTCACTTGAATCCGCCTGGAGGATACCAAATGAAAATTCGTATATTTTTGATCGCTCTTGCCGCTTGCATGTCCCTTTCGTCCTGTTCATGGCTGGGCTTTGGCGAAAACGAGGTCATTACCAATCAGCCGTTTGAATCGCTTTTTGATGGAAAAATTCAACGCGATTGGGTGGTCATGGGCGACCCCGCCGGTTGGAGCGTCGCCGATGACGTCATCCGCAGTGAAGGCGGCAAAGGCGGAAACTGGCTGCGCTCCAAACGGGAATACAGCGACTTTATTTTGCGTTTAGAATTTCGCGTGTCTCCGGGCGGAAACAGCGGCGTCTTTATTCGCTGCGCAGAGCAGGGCAACCCGTGGGAAACCGGGCATGAATGCCAAATCTCGAATGAACAGCCGCCCCGCGATGACTCGCACTGCACTGGCTCATTGTATGGCAGCCTGCCTGTTTTAGCGCGACCGGATGAATCGCCCGAAGTCTGGCGCCAATATGAAATTCTCTGCAAAGGCTCGCGCATTATGGTCTTTGTCGATGACGTGAAAACTGTTGACGTCCCTCAACAGGAAGTCGCCTCAATTCAAAACAAGCCGCTCAAAGGCTTCATCGGCCTGCAAGATTCACATACCGAAGCAGGAATGTGGGTGGAGTACCGTAATATAAATATTCGAGAACTATAGATTTGCATTGACTTTCATATTCAATTCATAGAATAATAAGGACTAGCACTAAGATGGTGCTAGTCTTTTTATTCTATTTCATTTGGAGGATGTAGAAATGAGATTTAAGAATTTTTTTGTCTTGTCAGCGGCCGTTTGCTTGCTGATGCCGGTTCATGCACAAACCGTAGATGAAATGGTCGATGCATTTCTTAGTTTCGACATGACCGCAGAAGGCCCCTGGTCAGACGTCGATCTCACAACGACGACTGTTCCTAAAGTAGGGAATGGTTCCATCACGCTAGATGGAAGTATTTCTTCTGGTGAATATGGCGGCTATGAAGGCACCGAAATTGTTCCTGGCAAGAACGCCTGGATACTCGACTTCGCCAGCGCCAAAGAGTGGGAAGGGCCGGACGATAATAGTTTTACCTTCTACCTTGCTTATGATGATGACAATTTGTATCTGGGCGTATCTGTTAAAGATGACGTGGTACGTTCGAATGACCCGCCAGCAGCGTTTTGGAAAGATGACGCCATTGAAATCGTGATGGACCCCAGTAATTCCCGCTATGACTACAATACCGATTCAGTAAATAATCTGTATGGCGGTCACTGCTATTTTAACTGGGAAGGTTTGATCTCGGCTTTTGATTACGATACGGGTCTTCCATTTAACGCGGGGACAGAAGAAGCCCCTACATTCCGCTGGGGCGGCGCTTCAGAATGGACGTATGCTGAAGACGGCGATATCTATGGAATCGGCATTGAAACGGCTGATGGCTGGGCTGTTGAAGTTCGAATCGGCAAAGCGACGCTCGAAGATACTGAAGCGGGCGTAACTTTGACTCCGGGAACGACGATGGCGTTTAACCTGGGCGTTGATGATGACGACGGCGCTGATCTCGCCATTCAATACTTCTGGGCCAGCCGCGTTCGCGCAATCGGCGCGACGCCAGACGATGAAAATTGGGACCTTCTTCTTGAAGAGGAAATCGCCAATAAAGATTATCTTGATCCTGATTCACTAGCGGCTTTCTGGGAAGTTGGTATCAATGAAACTGGTCGTTTGTCGCGCGCCGGCGGCGGAGAAATTATTCTTGGTGAATCCACTGAGATCAATGACTGGCAGTTGCAATAACGCAAATTCAATCATGAGCGGGGTGCGTAACATTACGCACCCCGCTTAGCCTAACAAATTTTCAACTTCACGTTTGAAATCCCTTCCTCTCTAGAGCAAAGATATGACAGCGGTATCAATTGCGGAATCTTTTGTCTATCTCAAGCGACTGGCTGTTGTCGGCGTATCCAGGCATCAAAAATTCGGTAATGTCATCTTTAAAGAACTCTCCGCAAAAGGGTATGACGTCGTTCCTGTGAATCCAAAAATGGAATCATTTGAAGGCGCAATTTGCTATCCTTCTCTTGATTCGATCACGGAGCCTGTAGAAGGCGTCGTGGTGGTTGTCGGAAAAGAAAAAGTCCTGGATGTCCTGAAAGACGCCGTTAAAGCAAATGTACGCTATGTCTGGGTGCAGCAAGGCGCTGGATCAGATGAAACCAAAAATTATTGCAACCAAAATGGTTTACATGCGGTTTTCGGACAGTGCATTTTGATGTACGCCAAACCCGTCGGGGGCATTCATGCCGTACATCGCTTTGTGTGGCGAATGTTAGGCCTCACCACATAATTTCCCCCTCATGCTTTGCGCCCTGCGCCTTCCTGCCTATAATTCAGTTCTGTTATTAATTTCTTAAGGACGGAACCGATGTCAGACGTGATTCAAGACGTGCATTTTTTAAATACCGCCACCAATAAAAAAGAAAAATTTGAACCGTTAGAGCCTGGAACCGTCGGGCTATACACCTGCGGGCCAACGGTTTACGACTATGCCCATATTGGGAATTTTCGCGCCTATCTGTTTGAAGACGTACTGCGCCGTTTTCTAGAATTTCGCGGATACAAAGTCAAACACATCATGAACCTGACCGATGTGGAAGATAAAATTATCCGCAAGTCGCAAGAAACGGGACAATCGATTTATGAATGTACGGCGCCATACATCGAAGCCTTCTTTGACGACCTCGACACTCTGAACATTCAGCGCGCCCATGAATACCCAAAAGCGACCGGGCATGTTGATGAAATGGTCGCAATGATTAATACGCTTAAAGAAAAAGGCTTCACCTACGACAAAGACGGCTCGATTTATTTTAGAATTAAAAAGTTCAAAGAATACGGAAAATTGTCCGGCGTCCGGCCTGAAGAAGTGCTCAGCGGCGCGCGCATTGATTCAGACGAATATGAAAAAGATGACGCCCGCGATTTTGTTTTATGGAAATCGCGCAAAGAAGGCGAGCACTTTTGGGAGACCGAACTCGGCGAAGGCCGCCCCGGCTGGCACATCGAATGCTCCGCCATGGCGATGAAATACCTCGGCGATCAGTTTGATATTCACTGCGGCGGCGAGGACAATATTTTCCCCCACCATGAAAATGAAATCGCCCAAAGCGAAGGCTGCACCGGAAAACATTTCGTCAAATACTGGCTGCATTGCCGCCACCTTTTGGTTGACGGCGAAAAAATGTCGAAGTCAAAAGGCAACTTCTATACGCTGCGCGATTTGCTTGCCAAAGGATTTCATCCAATGGCGATCCGCTATTGCATTATTTCAAACCACTACCGCAGCCCGATGAACCTCTCGATGGATGCGCTGCACGCCGCCCACTCGGCTTGGTCGCGTATTATGGACTTCAAACAACGCTTACAGGAAAAAGCAGACGCCAACCTTGAGGCGCCTCAATCAAACAACTTGCAACGAGAGTCGGACGAATTTTTCAAACGCTTTACCCACCACATGAACGACGACCTCGACACGCCGCGCGCCTGTTCCGTCTTGTTCGACTTTATTCGTGAAGCGAACAAAGTCCTTGATACGGAAGCGCTATCTTCAACGCAAGCGAAGGAAATACTCGAAATTTTAGAGCAAGTCGATCATGTGCTAGGCGTGATGAAACAAGATGACGGCTTGCTTGATGAAGACATCGAACGCCTGATTGAAGAACGCCTGGACGCGCGAAAATCAAAGAACTATGCGCGAGCGGATGAGATTCGCGACCAACTAGCCGAACAAGGCGTGATCTTAGAAGACACACGGGAAGGGATGCGCTGGAAGCGCCGATAATCAAAATGAAAAAAAACAAAAGCAATTACTACGTCAAACCGATTACGCCGAACGGCGTTCGCAAAAATATGTCCGCCCGCGCTTTAATTGACGAATGCTTTTCTTCATTCAATGCGCGCGGCCTACGCAACGCTTGCCAATTGTTCGCCGACCGGGTGTATAACGAAAATACGACCATCGGCATGAGCCTGACCGGCGCACTCGTCCCTGCCGGCCTCGGGCGCTCTTGTTTGATCCCGCTCATCAAGGGTGGATACATCGACTGGATGATTAGCACCGGCGCCAATATGTATCACGATCTGCATTCCTGCCTGGGATATGATATGTTCGAAGGCAGCCCGGATGTGGACGACACCAAACTACGCAAAGACGACGTGGTGCGCATTCACGATATTTATTTTGAAGCCGACGCGCTGTTTGACACCGACGCGTTCATACGAAAACTTTTCCGCGAATATCCTATTGAAGGCCCGGTATCCAGCGCGGTGATTCACCGAATTTTGGGCGAAGCCTTGTTGCAGCGCAATCCAAAGGCGCATGAGTTCAGCGTTCTGGCCGCCGCCGCCAAGATGGATATGCCCATTCATACATCCAGCCCCGGCGACTCAAGCACGGGCATGAACCTGGCGGGGCTCGCTCTGGAAGGCAAGTCGATCATTGTTGACCCGAACCTCGACGTGAATTTGACCGCCGCATGGGTTTATGACGCGAAGAAATCCAAAGGCAAAACCGCTGCGCTAATTCTAGGCGGCGGCAGCCCGAAGAATTTTCTCTTACAAACCGAGCCGCATATTCAAGAAGTCTTGGGTTTGCCCGAAGCAGGCCACGACTTCTTCGTGCAATTCACCGATGCGCGAATCGACACGGGCGGGCTGTCCGGCGCCACTCCGTCAGAAGCCGTCAGCTGGGGCAAGATTGATCCGACTCAACTCAGCGCGACCCAAGTCGTCTATGGCGATTGCAGCGTGTACATCCCATTGTTTGTTTCATATATTCTCAGCGCGGTTCCCAAACAAAAACCGAGACGGCTTTGGGAAAAGCGTGATGAGTGTATGGATCGCATGCTCAAAGCATTTAAAAAATCCAAACACTGGGGCAAGTAAAATCAGGGAATAAAGCGGTAGCCTTGGCGGTGCGCGGTGATGATGTGTTGCGGCGAATCGGGTTCGATCTCGATTTTTTGCCGCAACTTCGCGATATGGTTGTCCACCGTTCGGGTTGCGGGGACGTTGTCGTACCCCCAGACTTGTTTTAAAAATTGCTCGCGGGATACGATCTTACCTTCGCTTTCGACCAGGAGTTTCATGATCTCCATTTCACGCGGAGAAAACTCCAATTCTTCTCCATTCTTAGTCGCAGTCATGTGGTCAAAATCAAGCGTGACATCAGAAAACTGGAAAGTATGGATACTTTCACGCGGTTCAATTTGCGTACGGCGTAGGATGGCTTTGATACGCGCCAGTAGCTCGCGCAAACTGAATGGCTTGGTGATGTAGTCGTCGGCGCCGATTTCCAAGCCTTCGATTTTATCCGCTTCGGAACCTCTAGCGGTCAGCATAATGATCGGCGTTAATGAGCCGCCGTCTTTGAGATGCCTGCAAACGTCGATGCCGTCCATGCCTGGCAACATCAGGTCAAGCAAGATCAAATCAAATTCTTCTTTTTGCGCGAGCCGTAATCCTTCAACGCCGTTGGCGGTGGTCACCACCATATAATTTTCAAATTCCAGGTTGTCTTGCAACCCCCGGCGCATGTCTGGTTCGTCTTCGATGATGAGTATACGAGGCATGATATTCATCCACGCGATTCAGAGTTAGTTCTAAAATCACAGTTTCATTATATCGCAAAACATTTGAATAGAATGATGATGCCATACACAATTGCATGTGAACAGAGTTAAAATTGATTCTCGTTTATGAATTTACAACTTTTTACATTAACTACGACAACGCCCACAACAGGGATGGGGTTTAACCAAAACATGGAACAGTGGTATAAATAAGAGAATAAATCTCATACAAGGAAAAGAATTATGTTAAAACTCAGCGGTTTTGGGGATGAAATTCACGAAGATTTTGAAATCCAATTGCGTGAAATGCGTAAAATGGACATCAATTACATTGCTCTTCGAAACTTATGGGGAACCAATGTTCTCGATCTGAACCGCCGCCAAAAGAAAGATGCGCGCGACTTGTTGCGCAAGTACGGTATGGGTGTTTCAGAAATCGGTTCGCCATTGGGCAAAGTGCTCATCACCAGTTCGTGGAAAAAAGAATGGGCGAGATACATGAAAGCGGTCGAAATGGCCAAGTATTTTAATTGCCCCCGCATTCGTATTTTCTCGTTTTATTTTCCCAAAGGCCGCGAGCCGGAAGAGTTTCGCTCCGCAGTCATTAAGCGCCTTCGCGAGATGGCTGATTACGCGGAAGAAAACGACATCATGCTTTTGCATGAAAACGAAGCGAACATCTACGGCGATACAGGCCTTCGCTGCAAAGACCTTGCCGAGTCGGTCAATTCGCCTAATTTTAAATTGATTTTTGATCCCGCCAATTATGTTTTCTGTGGAACCAAAGCCTTTTCGCAATGGTATGAGATGCAGAAAGACCAAATCACTCATCTGCATATCAAAGACTGTTGTTTTGATCGAACCTTTAAAACCGCAGGGAAGGGCGACGGCGAGTTTCCTGAATTGGTTCGTGAATTAGTCGGCAGCGGATTCTCCGGCTTCGCAACCATGGAACCGCATCTCGCACACGGCGGACAGTTCGCCGGATTCTCCGGCCCGGATAATTTTGCGGAAGCAACAAGAGAATTCCGAAAATTATGTAAGAAAGAAGGCATGGAAACACGCCAGGTTCGCGTCGGCGTGGTCGGCATGGGTTTTATTGGCAAGTTCCATTGCGACGCGCTTCAAGAAGTCCCACAAGCGCATTTGGTCGCGGTTGCTGATAGCAAAAAAGTCCCAAACTTACAAAAAACGGAAGATGAATACAACGTCGCCGCATACAGCAACGTCAATCGCTTGTTGAAGCGCACTGATATTGATGCAATCACGCTAGGCGTTCCGAGCGGTTTACATGCTGAGATTGCTGTTGAAGCGGCGGAATCTAAAAAGCATGTCCTGACCGAAAAACCCATTGAGGTCACATTAGATAAAGCGGACGCCATGATCGCCGCCTGCAAAAAGAACAATGTGAAACTTGGCGTCATATCACAACGGCGTTGGGACGACGGCATGAAAGAATTGAAAGAAGCCGTTGATGAAGGCGTTCTCGGAAATCTGGTGCAAGGCGAGGCGTATGTCAAATGGTTCCGCACCCAAGATTATTACGACGGCGGCGCCTGGCGCGGCACATGGGACATTGACGGCGGCGGCTGCCTGATGAATCAGGGCGTCCATACCGTCGATTGCTTCCAGTGGGTGATGGGGCCGGTCGTGAGCGTCACCGCCCAGACTGCCTGCCTCGCGCATGATCGCATTGAAGTCGAAGACGTTGCCTATGCGATGCTTAAATTCAAAAATGGCTCGATGGGCGCCATCATCGCATCGACTGCTGCTTACCCTGGCATGGATGAACGCATCGAAGTCACAGGGACCAACGGCACCATGATAATGAACAAGAGTTCGATTACGCTTCGTGAGATTCGCGGCGAAAAAAATGCCGATGCAGACGAAGCCGTCGAACGCGGCAGCGGCGCCGCTGATCCGCAGGCGATCACCAATGAAGGCCACGTCGCCCAGATCAAAGACTTCTGCGAAGCGGTGTTAAATAACCGCAAGCCGATGATTGACGGCAGCGAGGGACGGCGTCCGTTAGAGATCATTCTTGCGGTCTATGAATCAGCAAAGACAGGCAAGACCGTCAAACTTCCGTTGAAGCCCAAAGGGCGCACAGGTGTCAAAAAGAAGACGGCCAGAAAAAAATAATCAGCGTTTCAAAAACTCTGAAAGGGCTTTCGCAATCGCGGAAGCCCTTTTTCATGAAAGCAAGTCATGGAACGGTTACGCATTCTCCATGTAACAAGCGAATGTGGTTGGCGCGGCGGCGAAAACCAGTTGTTGCTATTACTTCGCCAGCAGCGCAAATTGGGGCACAGCGCCGCCTTGGCTGCGCCGCCAGGGTCAACAATCGCAGACAAATTCCTGCAAGAAGGCGGAGTTTTTTCACTAAAACAGCGCTCTGACTTGGATATTTTCGCCGCATGGGAATTATCGCACATCATGCAAGCGCATGAATGCGAGGTCATCCATGCGCATACGGGCCGCGCTCATGCAATCGCGGCGTTCGCGAACCGGTTTAACAAGAGAAATATCCCCCTTATTGTTTCCCGCCGGGTTTCGTTCTCATTAAAAAATTCGCCGTGGAACCGATTAAAATATCAATCTGCAGACCACTTCATTCCCGTATCAAATGCCGCGCGTACGCCACTATTACAAATAGGCGTGAACGAAAAGGCGATAACAATTATTCCAGACGGCGTTGACGCGGACATGCTTGAGAGAAAATCGAGACCGGGCATTCGTGAAGAATTCGGAATTTCAGAAAGCGCGTTTGTCGTTGGCAATGTTGCGCATTGTGAACTCAATAAGAACCAAGCGCTTATTTTGGATGCAGCGCCGGAGATCATTCAAGCGCATCCAGGCATTCAATTTATTATGGTTGGCGACGGCAAAGAACTCAATTCGTTGAAGCAAAAAACCGCTGAATTAGGCGTTAAAGACAACTTCATCTTTCCCGGATTCAGAAACGATATTGAGCGCTTTTATCAGGCGTTCGATTGCTTTGTCATTACTTCTCTCGAAGAAGGATTATGTAGTTCGATTTTGGAAGCGCAGTGCTGCGGCGTCCCTGTGGTTGCTACGAGAGCCGGTGGCATTCCAGAAATCATCGAAGATAAAAATACGGGATTATTGATTGATAAGAGCGACAAAACAGGCCTTGTTGATGCACTCACCAAAATACTAAATGATAGGGAATTTTCCGCGAACCTTGGCTTAGCCGGAAAAAATTCCGTATTGCAAAACTTCACGATAGAGATCATTGCCGAACAAACGCTGGACGTTTACAGAAAAGTGATCCGCCAGAAGTAAATTTGGGCGGGAACGCTCCCGCCCAAATATTTCGATCAATTGTGCAGTCCTGCTTCACGCACTTCTGATGGATCAAAAATCACGATTTCATACCAGGGCGCCAAGGGGCCGTTCATCAGGTCTATGGCGAATCCACCGTCGATGTCTTTCGTCGCGTTTTCCACTTCGCCTGCGCGTTGGCCTTGTTCATCCAACGCATAAATTTTGGCTTCAACGCCTGGGCGTTCCCATTCGATACGAAGAGGAACAGTTTCAATCAACGGCGGGCCGTCGCCCCATTGATTGCCGACGGATGTCTTGGTTTCGTCTTTCCAAACCATACCTTTGTTTTCGGAGTATCCCGTCGCCATTAACAACCAATGGTCGCCCTCGTTGTCGCTTTTCATCAGGCTTAAAAGGACGTTCGCCCAATTCTGGACCGTATCGCCGACCGTTAAAACAACGCCGTCTTGCAAGTCGATGAGCCGCCCAGGATTAAACCCGATAAACCCTTTCGTTTGGTCCGCCATCAATTGGTAATACGCATTCACGCCTTTTTTACGAAACTGAATTTCTTCCGTATCCGTTTCAAGCAAGACGGTCGAGGTCGATGTTTCAGGGTTCTCGATTGTCTGCGCTTCATCCACCACGCGCACAGCCGTTCGATGCGTATATGGAGCGAAAGCGTTCACATCGGTATCGAGCAGCGGGCGCGTCCACAGAGAACCGTTGCGATCAAAGATGTGATCTAGATAGGTCTCTTTCTGTAATATGCCAATGACGGGGTCGCGGCCAATTTCAATGTCGCCGCGAAGCAACAGGTTTGCCGCGATAGGCATACACATCATCTTGGGCGTGTTGCCTGTGAAATCAAAAAAACTGTCTATGCTGCGATCGGGGTAGTTGGTGTTGTGGCTGTACGAATAATAAAAAATGCCGTCCCAATCTTGAAACGCCGCATAGGCAGCCAGCAACGGGACGCCTTCGGATGCGTACACATTCGGCGATGGATGATTATATTCAGACACCGTATAGGGCCGACCTTCGATGCGCGACTGCATCATGTGAAGCAGGGAATTGTCGAGCGTATCGACAATGGAATCGTTCTGGATAACCCAGTCTACGGAGTCCCATGAATTATTGGGGAAACTGGGATGGCGCCAGTAAGCGTGGTCGTCGATGTAATCATGCGGCAATTGCGACAGCAGCGTACTGAAGCCCATCTGGCTTCCAGTAATGAGCGATTTGACGCCAAGATCATTGCGTAAGTAATCGTGCATCTCCTGGTTGTATTGCGTTTCGCGTTCAACCAGAAATTCATACCAATCGCGCTTGGCTTGAACTGTGCGGCGGGCGAATATGTCACGGCGCATCCAAGCAACGCTGCCGTCTTCAAGCGTTTCGCCTTGCGGCAAACCGTCAAAGCTGCTTTCGGTAAGGGAGATTCGCGAAGCGGATATACTGCCGAGTTGTCCGCCGAATCCGGTGATATCCATACGCGCGTTTGAATCGCCTTGGCCTGAGCTAAACAGAAATTCAAACCGCTGCCACTCGCGGGTCAAATTCGCCGACAGGGTCGAATCTAAAAATTGCCAGGGATCATGGTTTTGCCGAATTCCAATATCCACGGTTCGCGGGCGGCTGGCTTTCATCCACAAGTCGGCCTTATACACTTTTTCCGGTTCGATGTTCAATCCAGAATAGATCAATTGAACATACCAACTTTGGTCGCCGACTTGGGTAACCTCAACATTCATCGCCGAATCGCCGTCGGGGCCGTCATTCGCAATCGTTTTTGTCCCCTTGCCATTTTCCGCTTGTTGCAGGTTCCATCCAGCCAGCCCGCGCGTGAGTTTTTCTTCACCCGACCCGGCGCTGGGCGCTTGCCAGGCGGCGCGCAAGGCGTCTGTGTTTGAATAGCGACCTTGGAGAAATTCGTTCCAGTCATTTTGCAGGTAGGCCATATATGATTCAGGCGTATTGTCCAAATCATTGTTTCGCCATGCGTTTAACAACCCGGCTTCGTTGTTGATTTCAACCAGCGCTACGACAGGGTCATCAACGTACCGCAATCCTGTGTAGGGGTTCGTTCGTCCTAAATAATCGCTGGCAAATTCCTTCTGCAGTTCAATCATTCGGGGAACAAAATGATCTGGCCCCTTGTCGTAGGTCGGCAAACGATCAGTTTGTTCAAAGCCGTCGCCGTTTATCACTTCGCGCCCGACTTTCAAATTCAAGTTGACGTAGATGCCGTTCTTTTTTAGTTCTGAAATAAAATAATCGAGCCGGTCAATCACGTCCGGGTCGAGCTGTTGCTTATCGGACGTGCCTTCTTTCCATACGCCGTTGGGGGCGCGTAAAGAATCGTGATGATGAATGCGAACGCAGTTGATCCCGTATTTCGCTAACCGCGACGCGACGCCTTCCGCGATGTCTTTCGGTGGAAACCCGCCCGAGAAAGAGGTGTTCATTCCTAGAAAACGAATGCGTTTTCCCTCGCCGTCTACCATGCGTCCATTTTCATCAGTATGGACAAATCCATGCTTGCCCGCAGGCTTTTCTAAGAGGCTGGACACATTGGTAATGCTCTCGGAGCCGTCATTCCAAGGCAATGTGAAGGGCGTGAGTTGTTGAGATTGAATTGAGAGGTTGAATGCCATGATGCTTGTGATGATGACCATCAGTAGACATTGAATGCGCTGTAGCATGAGGCGCCTTCCTTTCTTCGCCAAGATGATTTGTTAACAATTGTATCGTTGTGGTTCGAGTTCTCACTAACGCCGTCTAAAATTGTATGTAATGTAAAATGTTTCCGTAAGCGCAAGAAGAACATTATTGTGCGCTTGCGGGCGAATTGGAGCGTTTCTATGGTTCGTATGAACCGGAAATCTAAGAAAACATTGGTTGTGTCTGAAGATGGCGTGGGTCAAACAAAACACGTCATTGAATTTCAATATCAAGATACAACCGATATGCAAACCACCTGGTCTCCACAGATGGATATCTATGAAACGGAAGACGACTTGGTGATCTTAGTAGAAGCGGCTGGATTGCGGGAAGGTTCGTTACAATTGCACGCCGTCAATAACCGTTTGATTTTGGGAGGAGAGCGTAATCTAAATGAAGAAGCGCCCATCAGCCGATATCACCAGTTAGAGATTCAATTTACGCCATTTCAAAAAACGATCATTCTTCCGGGCAACATTAGTGAAAAACATGTAAATGCGGAATATAAGAACGGCCTTCTATCAATTCGCGTGAAAAAAAGGTATATCAAATAGCAAATACCATGAACGATATCATCGAAGAAAAACCTGATAAGCAGGAAGCCATTCAAATTCCCGAATGGTTGCCAGCCGTTCCGTTGCATAATGCGGTTTTGTTTCCCGGCGCAACCGCGCCGATTGCAATATCGAGCGAAGAAGCGGTGCAGGCAATTGAACTGGCCGCCAAAGGAAACCGCTTGTTTGCCGCCGTTACTTCGAAAGCGGACGACACCGACCCCGTAGAGTCAATCAACGAGATTTACCGAATCGGCACCGCAGCGTTTATCATCCGCATGATGCGCGGCCCGGAAGACGTGACCCAACTGGTCACGCGCGGCGTCTCAAAAGTTAAAATCCATTCGCTGTCCATGCGCGACGGCATCCCCTGGGTCAAAGTCAGCGTTATCCCCGAAGCCGTTGAACGCAGCAGCGCCATCGAAGCGCTGATGCGGCAGTTGGCGGAGCGTGAAGAGGAACTGATTCGCAATTCGCCAGGCATTCCAAGCGAGTTAGAAGGACTGCCCACTTCATTACAGAACCCACACCGTTTGGCGTATATGGGGCTGAGTTTAACCCGCAGCGATAAACATGCGCTGCAAAAAGTCTATCAAGTTAAAACTTTAGAACGCAAACTCAAATTGGCCTTAAAAGAAGTCGCCCGTGAACTCGAAATTGTTGATTTGGGCGGAAAAATCCAAAACGAAATTGAAACCAAACTCAGCCAAACGGAAAAAGAGTATTACCTGCGCGAACAATTGCGCGCCATCCGTAAAGAGCTAGGCGAAGCGGATGATGAAAACCAGGAAATTGATTTAATCCGTGAACAAATCGAAACCACGCCGCTGCCCGAGTATGTGTTGGAGAAAGTCGAATCCGAATTGAAACGATTCGAACGGATGCCGAACAGTTCGCCGGAATATCCCATGCAACGGACCTATCTCGAGTGGTTGCTGGAATATCCCTGGTTAAGAAACACCCAAGATAAAATCGATATCCGCAAGGCGGAACGCATTCTCAACGAAGACCATTACAACATCAAACAAGTCAAAGAGCGCATTCTTGAATATCTGGCCGTGCGAAAATTAAACCCTAATATCAAAGGGCCGATTCTTTGTTTTGTCGGCCCGCCCGGGGTAGGAAAAACCTCACTGGGGCAGTCCATTGCCCGTGCATTGGGGCGCAAGTTCGCGCGGCTTTCATTGGGCGGCGTACACGACGAAGCGGAAATTCGTGGACACCGACGAACTTATATCGGTGCTATGCCCGGCGCCATTATTCAGCAAATTAAGCGTTCTCGCACCAATAACCCAGTGTTTATGTTAGATGAAATCGACAAAATCGGACGCGATTTTCGCGGCGATCCTTCATCGGCCTTGCTCGAAGTGTTAGACCCGGCGCAAAACCACGCTTTCCGCGACCATTATATGGAAATCGACATCGACCTAAGCCAAGTCTTATTTATCGCGACGGCGAACGTGCCCGACCGTATCCAACCGCCGTTGCGCGACCGCATGGAAGAAATCCGCCTGGCGGGGTATACGACGCATGAAAAAGAGCAAATCGCGTTACGGTATCTTGTCCCTCGCGCCGTGAAAGAAAATGGTCTCAACCAAGGCGACCTGCAATTTGGGCAAGGCGCTCTCGAACAACTAATTCGCGGCTACACGCGAGAGGCGGGCGTCCGTAATTTAGAACGACGATTGTTTGCGGTTGCGCGTAAAATTGCCGTAAAGAAAACACGCAACAAATGGCGTCGGGTCAAAATTACCAAGGCGCGTTTGAATGAAGTTCTCGGCCCCATTCAGTTCACCGAAGAAGTGGCGCAACGGACCGCGCGTCCCGGCGTGGCAACCGGATTGGCTTGGACGTCAGTCGGCGGCGAAATTCTGTTCGTTGAAGCGCTTCCCGTACGCGGCGGCAAGGGAATTCTGCTGACGGGAAAACTGGGCGACGTTATGAAAGAATCGGCGCGCGCGGCGATTTCGGTCATCAAATCGCGAAGCCGACACCTGGGCATCGACGAGAAATTTTTTAAAGAGAATGAACTTCACCTTCACGTCCCCGCTGGCGCAGTCCCAAAAGACGGGCCATCAGCGGGCGTAACCATGGCGACAGCGGTCGCGTCTGCGGCCTTAAGAAAACCCGTCCGCCCCGATCTCGCCATGACGGGAGAGATCACGCTCTCCGGTCAAGTTTTGCCTGTTGGCGGGATCAAAGAAAAAATAATTGCCGCCCACCGCGCTGGAATCAAAACAATCATGATGCCCAAGCGTAATGAAAAAGATTTGGAAGAAATTGATAAAAGCATTCGGAAAGAACTGACATTTATTTTTGCAGAAATGATTGAAGACGTTCTCAAAGAAGCTCTTGATTCAAGCAAACCAAAGCGTAGAACTACGTCAAAAAAACGCACCTCGCGAAAACAAACATCACGAAGCCGTTCATAAAAACCGATAAAACGACTGCGAAAGATGAATTACGGTGCGTTACAATTCACCCATGCGCTCGTAATCACTAAACGTATGTTGAATAATTGTTTGGAGGAATACTTGATGAAACGGTATGAATTCCGGTACCACATTCTCAACATTGCATTGCTCATCGGTCTGGCGATTGCGCCTGCCATCCAATATGCCGAAGCCCAGAACGGAAATTTAGCGAAGCAACTTTCAAAAGCGTTTCGAAGCGCAATTGAAAAAGTCGAACCCGCCGTGGTCAGCATTCAAGCCGAGCGGAGAACCGAACCAACCCCAAGCGTTCAAGGAAGCGATGTGCCTGATTGGTTCCGTCAGTTTATGCCGCCTGGGTTCCAGGGCGGGCCTCAAGCGCCGGAACGACGCCAGGAATGGCAGGGAACCGGCGTTCTCATCAGCCCCGACGGCGAAATTTTGACCAACAACCACGTCATTGCTTATCAAGCGCCGTTAGGCAACAGCATCGAAAATAAAATTGCCGATAAGATCAGCGTTACGCTTGCCGACGGAAACTTTTATGAAGCGACGGTCATCGCGACAGATCCGCAAACCGATATTGCTTTAATCAAAATCGACGTAGACGCTACCTTGCCCTACGCAACTTTGGGCGATTCAGAACAATTAGAAATTGGCGATTGGGTACTGGCAATCGGCAACCCATTTGGGCTGAGCCATTCTGTCAGCCAGGGAATCGTCAGCGCGATTGGACGTACGGGGACGGATGTTCCGGTAGGAACCTCCATGTTCTCGATCAAAGACTATATTCAAACCACTGCGGCGATAAATCCCGGCAACAGCGGCGGGCCGTTGATTAACCTCGACGGTGAAATCATCGGCGTGAATAACGCCATTCAAACTGCGGGCGCCGTCGCAGGCAACATTGGCATTGGCTTCGCCATCCCCTCAAAACTCGCCAAGCGAGTCGTGAAAGATTTGAAAGAATTCGGCAAAGTCAACCGCGGCTTCATTGGCGTTGAAATGGAATCTTCTGACGATTGGCGCGACTACTACCGTGAAGAACACAGCATCAACTACGGCGCCAAAGTCCGCGATATCACCGACGATTCGCCCGCTGAAAAAGCGGAATTGAAAGAAGGCGACGTCATTCTGAAAGTCGATGGCGTGAAAGTGCGCGACAATGGACATCTCATCAATCTCGTCACGCAGCGTCTCGCGGGCGATGAAGTCGAACTCTTAATTTTCCGAGATGGAAAAGAGATCAAGAAAACCGTGACTCTCATGGAGCGCCCGGACCGGATCGCCTCGGCCCAAAGCGACATTGAGCGCTACCTTGGAATGAAACTGGATTCTCTTACGCCGGAACTCGCTGTTGAGAAAGGCTATTCGGAGACGCTCACAGGCGTGTTGGTCTCTGACGTTGACCCTGCGGGGCCTGCGGCGGAAAAAAATATCCAAGCCGATGACGTCATTTCTGAAATGAACGACAAAAGCGTGCAAAGTGTTGAAGACGTCGAAGAAATTTTGACGGCGATCATTGATGAAATGCGCTCAGAGAATGATGACGACCGTCCCATCCTGTTCAAAGTTCACCGGGCGGGAAGCGGGTCTCACAAATTCGTTGCGCCGTACATTACATTGCAGGAATAACAGACAACGGATTGAATCCTAAAAAGGCCGCCTCAAATTGGGGCGGCCTTTTTTCTCATTATCTTCGGCTTGCATTCTTGACGGAAATCTCATTCCCAAGTAACTTCATTGTTGTCGTGTAAGTTCAAGGCATGGTCCTATCGTCTAGGGGTTAGGACGGCAGATTCTCATTCTGCAAACCGGGGTTCGATTCCCCGTAGGACCATTTCTTTACGTAATTTGCGCCCCTTCGACAAGCTCTCGCCGTCGCGTCTCTTTTTTCTCGCTTTCGATTAATCGTACGCCGCGAATCACGAATATTAAATCTTGATAATCGTTATTACTCGAAGCCTCCCAGGCAACCACATACCATCCGGGTTTGGTTTGACCGTGTATGCGATAGGGAAAAATGCGCGCTTTGCGAATATCAACGCCAAAGCGCTCAATGAGCTGATTGGGCTTGTTTTGGGTGCGTACCGTTTCTCCATCCAGCGAGAAATTTTGATTCAACGCATGGCATTGAAGATACAAGCCGAATGGTTCCGCGCCGGGTTGAAACGAATAGACGCCGCCCGGCTTTGAAGCGATTCCATAGATTTGCGCTTGCCCGTTGCTTGCTTCGTCGCATTCAAACAACCAGCGCAACTCATCAGTTTTAGACGAAGAATAATACCCGATTCGAATTGCGGCTTTTTCGAGTTCATCATCATCGCCGAATTTCGCAATCGGAAGAATTTCTACTTGTCGCCCCGTCTTCACAAATAGCCCCTGCATCGGGCCTTTTAAACGAATTTCATCTTGCCATGTCAGATCAAAACCAAATATCGAGAATACGTCCTCGAGAGTCGGCTCCCCCGCGATTATAGGAGCCGCCAGACAGGCCATGAATAATATAAAACTTAAAAGTTGTTTGTGTAATTTCATCCATCATTCTCAGAATCTATATTTTGGTTCTTCCGTAAATTGGATACTTCTTTTATACATTGAATTGAGATTTCGTTGCATGTGGCATGGGTACAACGCTGCTCGCTTCAGTGCGGGCTTTCAGGCCCTTATGCACAGGCGCTCCCAGAGTTGCACCCATGCCTGATTTAGTTTGTCATTTATTGATACACTGGGATACGTTTTCGGAATCAAAATCATGGTCATCCATCAATGTAAGTACTCACTTACCGGATGAACCATTATTTTGGCAATAACGCAGGGTTGATACCAAGGCCCCATTTTTGACGAAACACCTCTAAAAACTCAGCCGTTAAATGCTCACGTCCCATCAAAGGCGGTTGCGCAATCTTCTTGTGAAGATCAATTTGGCTCCACTGGCGCAAGAAGGGAACCGACAACGGCGCATAGCTCCAATGCCACGGCTCAAATTTATAGCCGCTGCGCTCGGGGTCGTCGGTATAGACCTCATGAAACCCAAATTCACTGGCGTGAGTTTTCATCCAGCGATAGAAATTCTCGTAAAGACCACCCTTTAGAAAATGGTTTGAATACAGCAGGTTTCGAGGCCGTTTCTGGCTGTCATCAACGAGGTCGGCGTCTGTCCCCCAATGATGGCGCGAGGTGCCTGGAATGCTGGAAAACTCCACGATCGCCGCAATAATGTCTTCCGGCTTCTTCATACGTTTCTGATAATTACTGTACTTGCGGTTCCATATTCCAAGTTGATGCTTAAACCCGCGATAGCTCGAAACCGAATAAATTTTGATACCGTCTTTTTTAGCGGCATTTTGCATTTTGACGAACGCGTCCGCCGCTTCTTGGCGAAAATTAAAATTCACGCCGTCAAATAGAGAGGGCGCCGTCTTGCCAAGTAATTCACTTTCAGGGATTTGCGTTAATGCTTGGCTTTTCGCCGATACGATCACCAATGGCGCAGAGAAGCCGCTCAATGCAATAAATTGTCTACGTTTCATTCATAATTCCTATTGTCTTTTATAATAGATACGTTTTGCGTTGAAAAATCGTTCTGGTCAAGGGAACGTCTCCCCTTTATTCTACGACATTCTTAGGGGTATGATTATATCGCTGTTTAGAAATTCACTTGAAACGAGGTCGCCATGACAACAGAAACATCACCAACTCGACGCAATTTCCTTAAATCGTCTGGTATCGCTGCCGCCGGACTGACCGCTTTGCAATATAAAAATGCAACAGCGGCGGAATCAGACAAAAAAATTCGCCTCGGCATCATCGGAATCGGCGGTCGTGGCAGCAGCCTAATGAACTCGTTTATGAAGAAACAAAATGCAGAGTTCGTTGCTGTCTGCGATGTATATGTAAAACGCCGCAATGAAGCCGCCAAACGCGCAGGCTTAGACCCGAAGAATTCAAACGAAACCTTTGCCGATTACAAAGAATTGCTTCAGCGCAAAGACATCGACGCCGTCATTATTGCGACGCCTGACCACTGGCACGCCACCATCGCCATCGCCGCGATGAATGAAGGCAAAGACGTCTATCTCGAAAAACCGATGACCAAAACCGTCGCCGAAGCGAAAGAAGTTGACGCCGTCCGCCGCAAATTAAATCGTGTGTTGCAAGTCGGCAGCCAGACGACCTCCAGCGATCAATGGTGGAAGGTCAAAGACGTTATGCAAAAAGGCATGATCGGCAAACTGATCATGAGCCAAGGTTCTTACCACCGCAATTCAGAAGGCGGCGAATGGAACTGGTCTATTGATCCAGGCGCAGGCCCTAAAGCCTCCGGCGACGGCTATATCGACTGGGACATGTGGCTTGGACCAGCCCCCAAACGCGACTTTGACGCCGACCGCTTCTTCCGTTTCCGTAAATTCTGGGATTACTCCGGTGGTATCGCGACCGACTTGTTCTATCACGTCATGGCGCCGCTCAACATCTGCTGGCCCGAACCGCAGTTCCCACAGAAAGTTACGGCGAGCGGCGGAATTTATGTCTTCAAAGACAGTCGCGAAGTGCCCGATACTTTCGCATTTATGGCCGAATATCCTGGTGAACACCAAGTCGTTTTGTCATCTTCGATGGCGAACAGCACTCACATTCCTGGATTGATTCGCGGTCACGAAGCGACCATTATGATCGTTGAACACGGTCAGTTTGAGGGCCGTACAGAACACATCAAAGTGACGGCGCAACGCCCCTACCGCGATAAATTCAAAGAAAAATGGGGTTCTGAAGAAGTTGTGATCGAAGTCGAACCGCGTGAAGACCACTATGATAACTTCCTGCGTTGCGTCATCGAACGCGAAAAGCCCGTGTTGGATTCAGCGACCGCTTATCGCGCCATGACCACCATCGCCATGTCGGTTGAGTCGTTCCGCTCCGGCAAAGTGTTGTACTTCGACGAAAAGAAAGAAACCGTTTCCGATACGCCGCCAAAAGCGTAAGCGAAAACGCTATCTCGCAATCCAAAAGCCCGGTGGAACCTCACCGGGCTTTTTTGTTAGGAGTGAACCATGAGTTTTCATGTTTTCAAGATACTTTTAACGGCATTGATACTGATCCATTGCGCGTCTATTTATGCCAATGAAAAACTGGATTATTGGAACCAGCAACGAAAAGGCGCCAACGGTATGGACTGGTATGAACCGGAAACATGGATGAAAGCCGCCAGTGAAACGGGCATCGAAGTCGTACGCATTTCGCCTGCCTCATGGCCCAGCGACTCACGCGACCCATTATTGGGCAATGCAGACGAGTACACCGCGCTCGATCAAAATGATCTCGCCAAATTGATCCAAGTGTTGGATTATGCGGACCAATACGGCGTCAAAGTGGTCATCACCATGTTCAGCCTTCCTGGCGTTCGTTGGAGCCAGCATAACGACGACAAATTTGATTACCGCCTATGGCATGACGACAAGTATTTGAAACAAGCCTGCGCTTTCTGGCAGGATATGGCGAAGGCATTGAAAGACCATCGCGCCGTCGTTGGCTATAACCCGCTCAACGAACCTCACCCCGCGAGAGAATATCAGTTTGAGGATAACCGGGATGGGCTGTTTGAATTATGGTACAAGACGCACAAGGACACAACAGCAGATTTAAATCGTTTTAATCGAACGATGATAAAGGCCATTCGAGAAATCGACGCCTACACCCCAATTGTCTTAGATGGCTGGTTTCACGCCGTACCCAAAGGGATTGAATTTGTCGAACCGATTGATGATAAAGCACTCATCTATTCGTTTCATGTCTATGAGCCGTGGATTTTCACAACGCTTCGGGTCAATAAGGAGCGTTTTTCCTATCCAGATGCAATGCCTGCCGAAGATGGTGAATCAACCGAAGCATGGGAAATAAAAAATTTAACCAACCGCATTCAGCCCGTCGTTGATTGGGCGAAAAAGCATAATATCCCAGCAAATAGAATTTGGGCTAGCGAGTTCGGCTGCGACCGCCGCGTCAAAGGCGCTCAACAATATTTTACTGATCTGATTTCGATTCTTAATAAAAACGACTGGCATTGGGCGTTTTATTCCTACCGCGCGGTTGATTGGGATGGGATGGATTATGAACTGGGCACAGAGAAAATGGGTTGGAAGTATTGGGAGGCAATCGAAGCCGGCAAACACCCTGAATCACTCAAAACGCGAGAAGATAACCCACTTTGGAATGTGATTCAGCGCGAATTAAAATAATTAGACAATGAGTAATTTGGCGTGGGTACATCTCTCTTCGCTTCAGTGCGGGCTTTTAGGCCCTGTTTCACAGGCGCTCACAGAGTTGCCCCCACGCCAAATTACGTAGAGATTATTGAGCTGCTTTTAGTCAAACTTGGGTGGAGTGGGTTTGTAGGGCGCAGGCATATTTGCTAAAGCGTGAATTTCTTTATACCAGTTGGGAAACAATTTTTTTGCGTCCAGATCGTCTCCGCCCGGTTTTCCATCAGCGCCATCGCTGCGCAACTCTATGACGCCGCTTTCCAATACGCTATATGCGAGAGGGCGTCCCCACGGGTCTTTGAAGAAGTCTGGATTATCAATATAAGGGCCGCGCCAGATTCCCGTGCCTTCGAGAATTTCCGGCTCTGCGATCAGGGCGTCAAGTCCATTTTGGGTAGAGGGGTATTTGCCAACATGAATACGGTAAATCTCAGACGCTGCCAGAATCAGCATCATCTGCATTTTGAAATCAACTTCCTGCCCGGCGACAACAATTCGGTGCGATTGCACCGCAGGTGAATCCGAAGGCCCGCCGCAAGCCAAGGCAAGAGCGATAATCACGGGGAAGAGGAAAACGACGGCTAAAGGGCGCATTTGGCGTCTCGTTAGGAATTGGCAATCGGCAAAGAGCCTAGGCTAGTATCTTTATCACGGCGCGCTTCGTTCACAATCTTTTCAAGCTCACGGTCCGCTTCCTGGCTCATGCCGCTGCGAATCAACGATAACGCGCGAGACGACACCATCCGTTCGAGAATTTTGGCCCGCTGCTGTGGATTGGTAAATTCATTCAATACCATAGGGCGATATTTAGCCATCATTTCTAAAAACGAACCGTATTCGTCGCCATACACCATTTCTAATTCCTGACGGATACTGGCCGCCAGCGAAGGGCTGAGACCGCAGGTTGAAATTGCGATGGTGAGCGGGCCGCGCTCGACCACGGTTGGATTGATAAAATCACTTTCATCCGGGCCGTCTACCACGTTAACGAGTATATTTTGTTCACGGCAGAGGGCGCCGATTTTTTGATTGAGTTCACGTTTATCGGTTGCGGCGACAGCGAGAAATGCGCCGTCCAGATCGCTGTCTTCAAAATCACGCTGCACCCAGGTGATTTCTTTTTGAAACGCCATGTATTCTAACACCGGGTCGAGTTTGGGGCTGATGACAGTCAATACGGCGCCGCAATCACTGAGCGAAGCCGCTTTGCGACGCGCAACATCACCGCCGCCGACCACGACGCATTTGCGGTCTTTCACATTCATGCAGACAGTGTAGTACGACGTATATTGAGACTCGTTCTCACTCATTCAAACCGCTCCTTAACAACACACCCAATTCAATCAGGAATATCGCATACTCAAGCCTACCATTGCTATCGCAAAAATCAATTATTCATTACTTGTTTGATGCGCTAGAGGCAATGGCGTTTTTCAACTCGATCAAGTTTTCGTTCCACGGCAGTTCTTCTTGTGTTCCTTCTTTCAGGTTTTTCAAGACCACTTTGCCTGCATCCAATTCTTCGTCACCAATAATTATGGCAAAACGAGCCCCGAGTTTGTCTGCGGCCTGAAACTGCTTACGAAAACTTTTTCCGGTCAGGTCGCGTTCGCAGCGTACGCCATCGTCGCGCAGGTTGAGCATCACTTCATGCGCTTTCAAGGATGCTCTATCTCCCATCGCAATAATGAACACATCCACGCCGGAAGTGAGCGCAATTTCTTTACCCGTTTCTTTCAAGATCAACACCAAACGCTCCATGCCCGCGCCGAAGCCGATTCCGGGCGTCGCGGGGCCGCCCAGTTGTTCGACTAGCCCGTCATAGCGCCCGCCGCCCATCAACACGCCTTGCGACCCCAGCGGCGCATAACTCATCTCAAACGCCGTCTTGGTGTAATAATCGAGGCCGCGCACCAACTTGGGTTCGACTTGATAGGGAACCTTGTACGCATCCAACCCTGCGCACAGCGCTTCGAAGTGCGACTTTGAGTCGTCATCCAGATGGTCGATTAATTTGGGCGCCTCTTTGAGTATTTTCTGGCAACTCTCGCTCTTACAATCGAACATGCGCATCGGGTTGGTTTCGGCTCGGCGGTTGCAATCGCCGCACATGTCCGCCATGTAAGGCTTCATGTATTCGAGTAACTTGTCCCGATACGGCGCCCGGCAAGCGGGCGTTCCAACGGAATTAATTTTCAGGTTGAGTTCGTCCAAGCCCAGGCTTTGGTAAAAGCGGTGCAGCATCAGCAGCAGTTCCAGGTCGATGTCCGGCCCTGGAGCGCCAAACACTTCGCAGCCGTATTGTACGTGCTGGCGAAAGCGGCCCTTCTGTTTGCGCTCATAGCGAAACATTTGGGCGAAGTACCACAATTTGACCGCGCCGGGCGTCTTTTGAATCAGCCCGTTTTCGATCAAGGCGCGTACAACGCCTGCGGTGCCTTCGGGTCGCAGAGTCAGACTGCGGTCGCCGCGATCCATGAAGGTGTACATCTCCTTGGAGACGATATCGCTTGACTCGCCCACGCCGCGCGCGAACAGTTCGGTATATTCAAACATCGGCGTGCGAATTTCGCCGTAGTTGTACACCCGAAACATCTCGCGGATGCGTTCTTCAAGCGCCTGCCACAAAGCGGCGCCTTCGGGCAGCAGATCGTAAGTTCCAATGGGTTTTTGTATTTTCATAATTTGATAATTTCAGTTAAATTAATTTTGAGCATTTTCCAACGGCGGATGATACTTTGTCGAACTTGAATCAACAACGCCAGTCACCTAGTTAGTTTAGCCAAATTGACAAGCATTACTCAGGGCAGGGATTGACGGTTTCGCAAGACATCGTCAATATCTTTAAGTAAATCTATAGCATGTAGGCGGGAACCGGGTGAGTAACGACGTTTCTTTCAAAGCCGATAACGACGTATTATTAACGGTCGATAATTTAGTCAAGCATTTTCCGATTCGCAAAGGCGTGTTGGGACGCGTTGTCAATCAAGTGAAAGCCGTTGACGGCGTGACCTTCTCAATCAAAAAAGGCGAAACGCTTGGGCTGGCGGGCGAGAGCGGCTGCGGAAAAACCACCGTGGGCCGCGTCATCCTGCGGTTACTCGACGGCGCCCAGGGCGATGTGCGGTTTTCAGACTCGCCCAACATTCTTGATCTGAACCAACGCGAGATGCGGGCCTATCGGAAACGAATGCAGATCATCTTTCAAGACCCGTATTCATCGCTGAACCCCCGTCTCACCGTTGGCAGCACTCTCGCCGAACCGCTGAAAATCTTCAAACTCTATCCTGACAGAAATAAACGCCGTCAGCGTTGCATTGAGTTACTGCAATCCGTTGGTTTAGGTGAAGAACACCTGAGCCGCTATCCGCATGAGTTTTCGGGCGGGCAACGGCAGCGCATCGGCATCGCGCGGGCGCTCTCGGTAGAGCCGGAAATCATCATCGCTGATGAACCGGTGTCTGCGCTGGACGTTTCGATCCAGGCGCAGATCGTCAATCTGATGATGGAGTTGAAGGAACAATTCGGACTCAGCTACTTATTCATCGCACACGATCTTTCCGTCGTCCGGCACATCAGCGACCGGGTGGCGATTATGTATTTGGGGCGCATTGTCGAACTGTCGCCGTCAAAGACGCTGTTCGCCGTGCCCAAACACCCCTACACCCGCGCCTTGTTAGAAGCGATTCCCATCGCCGACCCCAAGGCAAAAAAAGAACGCCGCTTACTCGAAGGCGATGTGCCCAATCCCATCGATCCGCCTTCGGGATGCACGTTCCATACGCGCTGCCTCTATCGCTTCGACCCATGCGACAAACATCGCCCCGAATTGATGCAAGTAGGCGATTCGACCGTTGCGTGTCATTTGTACGATCCGAACCACAGCCAGAATATCCCCAATACGATACTCGACGTGGAGCCGCCTGGAGAGAAGCATCATCTGGTGAGTTAAGATTACCCAATCAAAGCCCCTCTTTTATAAGGGGGGTGGCGCGAACGCGCCGGGGGGATTTCAAAAGAGCATTATCTCAAGGGCTGTCGTCGCTTCGCGCCGCCTTGCCCTTGCCACCCACCCAATTCAAACTTGCGATCATTACATTCCTTCTTGCATTTTTTCTGTCGTCAGTTTATAGCGAAGAGGTTTACGAGCCATTTTATTATCCCGTCCGCGACGATTTTTCAACGCAATATTTGGACTACGCCAGAGACATCAATCTGCGCGTCTATGAACTGCGTTTCATTTATGACTGGAGCACAAGAGAAGAACAAAAAACGTTCTTTGAAGATCGAATCCATGAAATAACCAATACTCTAGAAAACAGAAACTTCTTTCGTGAAAATGAAATTATTAAATTAAGCGCGTTGTGTTATCTCGCTTTAGAAAAAGGCGATATTTCACCGGTTGGATTACTACGCGAACATCTAATGTTGAGTTTGAATAATAATCCATATCAATTTTATGGAGGTTTTCGGAATAAATTTGAAAAAAGACCAGACAGAAAACTTATTGATTTTCCTGTTTTATATCTTGCTTTACACAACGGCGAACCGGCCTTGCCTGAATTGAGACAGATTGTTTATGATGAGAGCCTACCTTTTCGAGATAGAGCATTGGCGTATCTGCTGATCCACCAGATCAAGCCGTTATATAGAATGTCAGTCTATGCAGAGTTCCGGTCCGGCTTGGCCGAAGAACAGCAGATGTATTTCGACCGTCTACATTGGTTTCTTGATATTGAACCCTGGAAAATTAACGATGTGTTTAAGCCCTGGCACCCACGCCTACTTGAGCAGCGCAAGATAAGGGCTATGAATTAATGATTCGGCGGGCAATCGACAGTAGGTGTCATTGCGAGCGAAGCGAAGCAATCTCGTTCTGGAAAAAGTAGATTGCTTCGGTCGTTTTACTCCCTCGCAATGACACTCATTTCTAATCCACTTCTAACAACAACGGATAAAACTGGCCGCTCATGGGTTCGCCCTTGGGGATGGCGTCGGCGCCGTCGAGCAGCGGTTCGCCGTGATCGCAGAGGGTGCCGTCTCTGAATGTGTTGATGACCGTGGCGCGGCGTGGACGCTCGCTGTTGTTTTCATACGATCCGTGCATGGTCAACCCGTGGTGAAACGTGCACTCGCCTCTCTTGAGTTCGACCGGAACCCGTTTATCGAACGCTCTTTGCTGCTCTGGGCTTAGCACGCTTTGCACGGCGTCCATATCATCGGCGAGGCCCGTTATAGGAAGCAAGTCCCAACGATGACTGCCGGGGACGTAATGCAAACAGCCGTTTTCCGTCGTGCTATCATCGAGGCCAATCCAACACGTCAGATGATTAAGCGGGATGGTGCGCGTCCAGTAGGAATAGTCCTGGTGCCAAGCGACCACGCCGCCATGCTTGGGCGGTTTGCAAAACAGCTGGTCATGCCAGAAGCGCACCGAGCCGCCGATCAACTGCGAAGCCGGGACAGTAAATGCTGGATGCCAGAGAATATCGTGAAAGCCCGCCGCGATGCGCCAGGCGCCCAGGGCGTGAAACAAGACGCGGCTGGGATCGCTGGCTTCATTAGTATGAAATTCATAATAGAGCGAGTGGCCCGGATGATCGGGTTTCATTAATTCCGCGAGTTCGGCATTAAGCGCATCAACCTGTTCGTCCGTCAAAATACGCACGCCCGGCAGGTAGCCGTTCTCGCGATAGAACTCGATCTGGTCGTCGCTCAAGCGGTATTGTTCCAGTTCGTCATTCGATGTGGGCAACTGAAATAAATCGCTAAGCAACTCGTGGCGTTGAGATAAATCGGCAACCATCTATTCTTTCTCCTAACATCCAGGTACATTCAATGTGGTGGTTTGAACCACCAAACAATTCGCAGAATTTACTCCCTCTCCCTTGGGGAGAGGGTTGGGGTGAGGGACGGCTTCGCCGCATTTGTCTAGAATCTAGCAATGCGCTTAGTCTTCAATGTTTTTTAGAACCAATCGCTGAACTGTTTCGGCGCGCTGACGTTCTAAATTATACTTTATAACCCTCATCCTAGCCTTCTCCCAAAGGGAGAAGGGACTATGTTGTCGTTCATCCAAGGGAAAATAGGTATGAGAAATATTGTTAAACCTTTTTAAATTTGCTTCTTAAACAAGTATGGATGAAATTACTCTACTTTTCCAGTAAAGATTTTGAGTTTCAATGATAAAACCGACAAAAAAAACGGTATTGCTTGTGCTCATCCTACTCGCTGCGTTCATGGCGCGTGCGTGGACAATCAACTACGGCACCAACGTAGACGAAGGCGTGTATTGGACCGAAGCGCGTGAGCTCTACCAAGGCAGCGTGATCTATCGCGACACCCAGTTTAACAAAACGCCGTTGGTCGCAATGGTGGGAGCCGCCTTCTTTCCCTTGGGAGACGCGCCGATTTACCCGATGCGCGTTGCGATGTTGTTATTCAGCGTCTGTGCGCTATATGCGTTCTTTCAACTCGCCAAAAACTTGTTTGGCGACGCCGCCGCTTGGGCATCGGTCATTCTCCTCGCATTTGAGCCATTTTCCTGCGTATGGGCGAAATATTTGCATACATCCTCATGGGCGCCCTGGTTTGAAATTGGCGTCATCTATCTGTTCTGGATGGGCTTAAAAAAACAATCCAGCAGATGGATATTTGCGTCAGGTTTGGTATTAGGCTTCTACGCGCTATCCAAACAAACCGCGATCTATACTGTTCCGCCGGCAATCGCCGCGTGGTTGCTATTCTCACCTGAAATTTCTGTAAAACGCTTTGCTAAAGACGGCGCCATTTGGGCAGGCGGCATCATCACCATCATGGGGCCGTTCTTTATCATCATTACTGCATTGGGCGCGTTGTCACAGCTGTGGTTTGACATCTTCACTGCGCATACCATTATGGCGGGCGTGAAATATCATGACTTCATTTTCCGTTGGCATGAATGGAAATCGGTCATCGTCTTGTCTCCATTGCTGTGGTTAGCGCCATTGGGATCGCTGCCCCTGCTGCGAAGCAAGCAATGGCGGGGAATTACGTTCGCATGGATTTGGCTTATCACCGTATTTTCAGGAAACCTGGTTCTCACCAGCCATGTCTGGCGCCATTATTTTTTAGTCGCCATGCCGCCCGCGGCCTTACTGTCTGGCTATTTTCTCAGTTGGATTTGGGGAAGAGTAAAAACCTACCAACCTAAACTCACTCCATTCGCCTGGGGCGCAGTGCTCATATTGATTACCGCGTCCATAATCGGCTGGCCGAAGAATGATTGGGCGTATCCTGGATTAACGCTTGAGCAAGAGAGCCTTCTCGCCCGTCATGTACAACGATATTGCCCGGAACCGTACCTGCTCAATCTCACAAACCCGGCGTTGTACGTCTGGAGCGGTAAGCAAATTCCTGCAGCCTACCAGGGCGACCGGATGGTCAAGATTCCATTCTTCATGACCATCGCCGGGCGCGGTTACCTCGATCAAGACGACATGAAACGCACCGTCGAATATTGGAAGACGCAGCCCATCGGCGCAATCGCTGTTTTTGATAAATTTCTACGCCAAATTCAAGACGACCCGGTTATGGAACCATTGCGCGACTGGATGGGTGAGGAATTTCAGCCGCCTCAACGGGTCGCCGTTGGCCAAAGTTATTATGGCTGGTTTTTTGTATTTGAAACGAAGCGAAATGTTGATTAAATTGATCTTAATGCAAAAACAAATTGACTGTTTCGATTGACAGAAAAGCAAGTTTCGTGTGCAATACCACACGAAATACTTCAGTAACTGCTTTAGGTTATTTATTCGATAAGGAACGGTAAATTAAAATGATTCAGAATGTACGGCTATTTTCCGTGTTGGGAGTCTTTCTTAGCGTTGCTGTCATGTTGACGGCCTGCGGGGGAGGCGGAAGCGAATTGGTCAAGACGCAAACGCCAGATACGTACTTACTGGTATTGTCGCCATTTAATCAAGAAGTCGCTGACGCAATCGAAGAGTATGCCGCCCCGGTCAACCTGAAAGTCGTTGAAGATGCGGACTATCAATCGCCTAACTTTTTGGCGAAAGTCAAATGGGACACCCGCCAGGAACGCGTATTTGGTCGCGCTTACCAATATAAGAAAAAAGAAGAAAAAACGCCAAGTGATAATAGATGGAAATTAAGCAGCCTTTGGGGTTCAATTTCCAGCCCGTTTGGCGGGACCGCTTCGTCCAACCAGATTTTCGAAATCAATTCTGACATGACCTTTTCTGATTACCGCACCTACGAATTACCAACCGTTTTGACCTACGAAGATCAGGAAACCGCAGAAGCCTTCACTCGCATGATCGCCAAAAGCGCTCAGTGGGTTCGTGAAGGCGACCGCCGCGCCATCCCTGAACTATACGCCGCCAAACGCATCCGCGCTTTGGAAGATTTGAATGATCGCATCGCCCGCATCGAAGGCGCCGAATAAACTCTGACATATGACCTTGAAAACGCCCGGCATGTCCGGGCGTTTTTTTTAGAGCGTTGTCATAAATATGTGCGTAAAGCGCACCCGTAGAGCTCAGCAATAGATACGGTTACGAAAACTCAATCCGCGCATAATTCTGGCAACCACTATAAAATTCCAGAAACCTTTATTCCACTGGTTGGTTTGGTAAGATTTCTTGCATATCAATAAGGAGCATTCACATGGCGGCTAAAGTATTTTTTCTCTCGAATGACGATTGCAGCAACTGGATTATTACCTACGATGCAGAGGCGGAGCAACGGGCGGCGTATTCGTTGCGCGGCTGGCTAAATGGAAATGAGCCGGAAGCCAAAAATGAAGAAGTCGGCGGCTGGCTTGAATCGAAAGGCAGCAGCATCGAAATGGTGTTTCCCTTCAACGATGACGGCAAAACCGTGAATTTTGATGTTGACGAAGCCCTCGAATACACCGAATTGCTTGATGATATCCGAATGTTTGGATAATGGTTTTTAGTTGAGGATTTCTTCGCGAAATGGATCAACCGTGAGCATCTGTTGCTGCGGCAAATAGGCATATTGCTGAGCGATCACAATTTGTTCTTTCAGCGCAATTTTTTCAGATTCATGCGTACGCTGCGACGGGTTCTCGTGAACCAATAAAAAAGGCAACACATTGACGGGAATTGTCATGCGGGTGCAACCGGTTGCAAAAAAACAGATGGTTAGAATAAAGAGTAAATTTTTCATGGGTCTGTGAAATAAAATTTCCTGTTCAATCGTATATACATAATAACGATTGGCTCGCAGGAGATAGTAACACCAGTTTTGAAATTCGGCAAAGCCAAATTGATTTTCCGTTGGAAATCTGAATAATCTAATTCTAATGTGAAGCCATCTCAATCATAATGATTACGAAAAAAAGTTCCTGTATATTAATTATTGATAAGCCAATTCAGGCATGGGTGCAACTCTGGGAGCGCCTGTGCATAAGGGCCTGAAAGCCCGCACTGAAGCGAGCAGAGTTGTACCCATGCTATACGCATTAGCCGATTCAGTTTATTTGAGATGGCTTCATTTTAAACAATCAAAAATCAATATATAAATCAACCTATTCTTGGAGAGATTGAAATGATCAATCCTGAGCAGATGCTGGGGTCTATGTTGTTTAGCGGGTTAGGCGGCAAAGCAGGGAAAAAACTCAACAAGAAATTACGCAAAGGTATGGGGGGGATGGGCGGCATCGGCGGTGGAATGTTAGGCATGGGCGCCCTGGGCGTTGCAATCGCCGCATTCGACCATTTTGTCGTAGATAAAAAGCGCAACCAAGCCGGGGTTCAGGGCGGGTTTGCTCAACAACAGCCGCAGATAAACCATCCCGGCGCGCCGCCATCGACTCCACCTCCTCCACCGCCAGGGCAAAGCCAGGCAGCAGCCCCGCCGCCAGTGGAACCAACACAGCCAACGGTTCCGGTAGAGGTACCAGACACCCCGGCCGCGCATCAAGCGTTACTGCTAATCAAAGCCATGATCGCCGCCGCCAATGCTGACGGCGCCATTGACGCCAACGAACGCAACCAGATTGTGGGCCGACTTGAACAGGCGGGTCTTTCAGGCGAAGACCGTGGGTTCATCTTGAATGAATTTCTCAATCCGCCGACGATGATCGATATCGTCGGCGCGGTCAATTCGCCCGATCTTGCCAAACAGGTCTACGCCGTGTCGCTATTCGCCATTGAAGTCGATACCGAAGCGGAGAAGAACTACATGGAATTGCTCGCGCTGAAGCTGTCTTTGAGCGAGCAGGACGTTCAACAAATTGAAAACGAACTCGGACTCAACGAAGCCTAAGGAGGAATGAACCATGTCACAGTGGTATTTAAGTTATGATGGGAACCAGGTAGGCCCCTTTGACCGAACCCAAGCCATCGCAAAAGCGCAAGAAAGCCCCAACGGCTTCGCCTGGCGCAACGGCTTCGCCGAATGGATGCCGATTGCCCAAGTGGGTGAACTCAATCCATCCGCCATGACTGGCTCAGCGCCGCCGCCGGTTACGACCCGCGTCGCGGATGAGATAGATTTTAAAATCATCGGATCGGAAATGCAGTTCGTCGAGATCGAACTCGACCCGGGCGAAAGCGCCGTCGCGGAAGCAGGTTCGATGATGTATAAAGAATCCACCATTGAAATGCAAACCATCTTCGGCGATGGAACCAACCAGGACCAAGGCTTCATGGGAAAACTGCTCGGCGCGGGAAAACGCCTGTTGACGGGCGAGTCATTGTTTATGACGGTGTTCACCCACACAGGGCAGGGAAAAGCGCATGTCTCGTTCGCGGCGCCGTACCCTGGAAACATCATCCCCGTGACGTTGGCGAACATGGGCGGATGCTTGATCTGCCAGAAAGACAGCTTCGTTTGCGCAGCGAAAGGCGTCTCCATCGGCATCGCGTTTCAGCGCAAAATTTTAACTGGGCTATTCGGCGGCGAAGGCTTTATCATGCAGAAACTCGAAGGTGACGGCATGTGTTTTCTGCACGCTGGCGGAACCGTGGTCGAGCGGCAATTAGGCCCTGGCGAAGTGTTGCATGTCGACACCGGTTGCGTGGTCGCGTATGAACCGCAGATTGATTTTGATATTCAACAAGCAGGCAACATCAAATCCATGTTGTTCGGCGGCGAGGGTTTGTTCTTTGCGACGCTGCGCGGGCCGGGAAAAATCTGGCTGCAATCGCTTCCGTTCTCGCGACTGGCGGGACGTATGCTGGCGGCTGTTCCTGGCAACCGAAAAGGCGGCACAGGCGAAGGCTCCGTGCTTGGCGGCCTTGGAAACCTGTTGGATGGAGACGGGCTCTAAAATGGAACGTACAATGAAAAAATATCTGATTGCGCTTGCGGTTTTCGTAGGCGCATTTCTTTTCCTTGGGCTGACATCGGCGGTGTACTTACTCTATCAAACAGCCTTGCCTAATTTCAAAAATGCTCAGTTCCGCGCGAAAATTGTCCGCGCAAACGCAGACATACGAATGTTATCGCATGGATTGGATGCGTTTTGGTTGGATAGCAATAAATACCCGATCGCGGATAAATCAAGATGGATTGAAAATGCTGGAGTGATGATTGATGGATATCCAAATCTTGCAAATCTAACCTCGCCGATTGGTTATCTTGTGAATTATCCAATTGATCCTCTGGATCAAGATAAAAAAGGCTATCGCTATTTCTCTGACGGCAATACGTTTTACATCATAGTTTCAAATGGCCCGGATGAAGACATTGATATTGATGAACGATTATTCAAAGGCGATGTAGCGCCCTTCCAGCCTTTGATTTATAACCCGTCGAATGGGCTGATCAGCGATGGCGACATTTTCTATACAAACCAGGGTAATCCGCTCAAGCCAGAGGATAGACCATCACCGCCTCTTGCACCGCCTGCTCCGGTTGAGATCAAAGAAGCAACGAGTGCAAACTAAAACGACTTTTTAAATACTCAGGCATATTGCGTTCGGCGCGGGCGCAACTCTCTTCGTTTCAATGCGGGTTTTCAGCCGTGGGGAGGGCGAGGCTCCCGCCGAGCCGCGAAGATGTGATATGTAATCTTTCATATTCGGCTCACCAAGAGGTTCGCCCCCCAAATGAATCAGATCACCTCAACAAGTCGCTGAAAATCGAGTTGTACAGATTGTTCGCCTGCGACTGAACTCCGATGTTAAACCGCAGCAATAATTCATTGGTCGCATTCTGCGTCGATTCAGACGCGAAATTCGCATCGGATATTCGAGACCGCGCGGCTAGAAGGTTTTCGGATGCAACGGAAAGGTTGTCCGTTGTTGCTGTGAGCCGGTTTGAAGCCGCGCCTAAGGTTCCACGCAACGAATCCACCTGAGACAATGCCTGGTCGATAATCGAAAGCGCCTCGTCAACGCCGCCTTCTTGGGTCACGTTGATATCCGCCACGCTACGTCCATCGCCCAGCCCAAGCGAGCCGGGGCGTATGTCGCCAAACGACACGCTGAGTTGTTGCCCCGCTTGTGCGCCGATTTGGAAATTCGCCTGCCGTCCAGTTGCGGAAATCACAACCGTGGTTGAGTTGGCGGCGCCGACGCCGGGCACGTCGATGGTTTGGTCAAAGTCGAGCGTAACGCTTTCGCCGGGACGGTTGCCGGATACAAAACGGACGTCTTGTGCGCCTGCGCTGAATTGAACTTGCGGGCCTCCGTTTAACGCGCCAGTGAATTCCGCCCGTTGGTTTTGGATGGCGTCGGTTCCGTTGGTCAGGTTTTCACCAACGGTCAGCGTAATCTGTCCCTGACCGCCGTTTGCGTCCGCCCCGGTCAGAGTTACGGTTTGCCCCGCAGTAACGCGTTGCGCCTCGCCTCCGTTCACGCTAACGGACGCAGATTGCGCGAAGCCTTCTTGCGCGAGCGTTGCTTGTTCAGCGACTGTGCCGAATATCCCGCCGCCTGCGGAATTATCATTGACCGTAAGCGTGAAATTGCTCTGCGATGCGCCCGCGATGTCGCCCGTCACTTGGATCTGCCCGCCGCTGGTGAGTTGCGCCGTCGCGTCAGTAAATCCGCTTTGGTTATTTGAACCGCCTGCCGCCAGGGTATTGTCACGCGTATTTAATTCATCGACTAAATCCTGAAATGTGACGGCGGCTCCGTTGCCAGCCGAACCGTCTACAGTAGAAATCGTGATGGTGTTGCTGAATGTGGTTCCATCGGCATTCGTCCCATTAATGGCGATGGTATCGCCTTGCGCCAACGTAGCGCCGTTAAACACGGAACCGATCAGGTTCGATGAAGCGTTGGCCGCGCCGCCGCCGGTATCTAGAAAGCCAGTCGATTCGACTGTCCGTTGTTGCGCGGCGACCACGTCGGTTACTTCAACTTGCAACTCGCCGCTTTCAAAGGTCGAACCCGTAATTGCCGTCACGCTATTGCCGATTTGCGCTCCGGTCGCTTGCCCGCCGATCTCTTGCGCACGCGTGGCGCCGGATTGATTTTGCGCGTCGCCGCTGGAATCAACCACCGTAAAGTCAATGTTAAAATCAGAAACGCCTTCGGTCGCGCCGGAGAACTGCAAGCGCCCCGTCGCCGCGTCGAAGCCGACGTTGGTTTCTCCCGTGTTGGTTCCGGCAGCAGAGTCAATTCCGGCTTCTTGCTCGGCTTGGTTGATCGAAGCCTGAATCGCATCAGCAAAACTGGTTGAGGCGCCGTTACCTCCCGCAAGATCGGTCAGGGCGGAGACTTGAATCGATCCAGAGAATTCCGTCTCGCCATCCGACAACACGCCCCGGAAGGTGATCGTCCCGCCGTTTTGCACTTGCGCCTCGTTAAACGAGAGGTCAGTCAGCGCATCGCCCGCCGCAGCAGCGACTCCACCCGTCGTGTTAAAGAACGACCCGGTCGAGACGGCGACATCCGTTGCATTGCGGATGCCAGTATTAATCGTTTGCGGGCCGCCGGGCGCGTCGCCTCCGACAATGGCGGCGCTTTGCGATTGTGTTTGAGTAATCGAGAGAAAATTTTGGGTGGTTGTCAGATTGCTGCGGTCTATATTGACGCCAGGATCCGTCGTTCCCGGACGCACGCCCGCCGACGGCGCCAAGTCGCCATTGAATAAACGCTGTTGGTTGAATTGGGTGGTATTGGCGACGCGCCCGATTTCGTCGATCTGCTGGCTGATTTCCGCCTGGATCGCTTGAATCGCCTGGGGATCATTCACGCCGGAGTTTCCCGCTTGAATCGCGAGTTCCCGAATACGCGACAGGCTGTCGCTGACGCCTCCCAGCGCTTGGTCGCCGGTGTTAATGAGATTGATTCCATTTTGGGCGTTGTTGACGGCTTCATTGAGGCTAATCAGGTTGGTTTGCAACTGGTTCGCGATTCGCAGCCCCGCTGCGTCGTCCCCAGCGCGGTTGATGCGCGAGCCGGATGCAAGGCGCTCAAAATTGCGTTGGATTAGCTGATTCAGCGAGTTAAGACTATTCTGCGCCTGCCCGGTGATATTATTGTTGATTCTTGAGATACCCATCATCGCCTCCAATCACCCAAGATCACGCGTTTTCAAGTCAAGCACATTTGCTTGGCGACCCAACGCGCAATCTGATGATATTGTAGTCTATTTTTGTTTCATAACCAATTTATTTTTCATGGCTTGAACCATGCAACCTAATATGCTGTTTTAATTTCGTAATCCAAGCAAAATTTCAAACACGCTGTTTGATAACGCATTCGATTGAACTAACACAGCGGCTTCGGCTTGCAGTAGAATCGAGTTACGCGCCAGCTGAGTGGTTTCTGTGGCAAGGTCAGCGCTGACGATGTCTACAAAAGCCGTTTCTAACGCAAGCGCACCACTATCGAGAGAATTGATGGTGTCGTTCAAGCGTGATTGGAATGCACCCAGCCGGGCAGTCAAATCTGTCACTTGGGTTAGAGCGGCATCGGCAATAGCAATGGCTGCCGTCGCGCCAGACGCAGTTGTAACGTCGATATTATCCAGAGTCGCCGAAGCACTGCTGCCCAGATTATCGGAAGTCACATCCGCGAATAAAATCTGTTTGAATTGATCGCTATCCCCGCCAATTTGAAACGTAAGCGCTTTGTTTGTCGTCGAAATGACAAACGTCTCACCGCCAGCGGTTTTAGGCGTAGTAATGTCTAGAATGGAATCAAAATCTAACGTGACTTGTTGGAATTTCTTGATCGGATAAATAGAAGCGTCTCCCGCCGTAAATTGCACGTCCGAGTCGCCATTTTGAAAGGTAACCAGTGTTCCGCCATTCAGTGAGCCGACAAATTCTTTCGCTGTTGTTTGCAATTGGTCTGTCCCGGCGACAAAATTACGCCCAACGCGGAATGTGACTTCAGGCGCAGTTCCGCCAGACAAATTAACGCCCTGCAAGGTAACAACTTGCCCGACGGTTGCCGTTTGAGCAGGACCGCCGTTTATCGAAAGTGCGGCGGTGGCTTCCGCCCCGGTCTGATCGACGCCTGAGTTCACGATATCAACATTCGATGTTAAGGTCCGATCAACGATAATTTGCAGGTCAGAAACCGAATCCTGGGCGAGATCATCGAAGAGGCTGATTTTCCCGGTTGCATCATTCAACGTTGCAATCGAATTTTGAAATCCAACTGCGGTTTTGGTTTTGTCGCGATTATTAATTTCCGCAATAAGACTGCCATAATCGTCGATCAATCCATCTCCCGCTCCACCATCGACTCCAACGGTGAGTTGGGTGCTAAAGGTGGTGCCGTCGGCTTCAGTCCCGTTGATCGTAAATGTATCGCCTGTGACAATTGAAACGCCGTTCAGAAAAGAGCCATTTACTGGATCAATCGCACGGGCGGAAGCGCCGCCGAAATTGCGGTCGAATTCATCCACAATCGTTAATTGACGCTGTTCAGGCGCGATGATATTGCTTACGGTGATGTTGAAAGCGCCGGAATCAAATGTTGACCCCGTGACGGCAGTGATATTGTTGCCGATGGCGGCGCTCGTCGTTGTTGCGCCAGCCTCAATGTTAAATACATCCGTATCGCGAGTGATTCCAATTTGAGTTTGGATCGCATTTGACGAATTGCGCACCGTCAGCGTCGCATCAAATTCGGTGATTTGGTTTTGCCCATTGCTGAATGTAAGTCGCCCGTTTCCGTCGATACCAACGGTTGTTTCCAGTGTCCCAGTGCCATTAACGCCGATGCTGGTTTCAGCCGCGTCAATGGAAGACTGAATAGACGTAACCAGGTTGGTCACGGTCGTTCCGCCTGCGATGCTCAATGATCCACTGAACGAGGTGGCTCCATTGGCAAGAACGCCTGAAAATTGGATAGAACCATTGGTCAATAATGAAACGCGGTTCACGGTGGAACCGACCAGAGCCGTTCCACCCGCCGCCGCAGCGCCGCCATTGATAAATTGGCTCGCGGATACGGCTAAGTCGTTCTGGAAAACAAGCCCGGTGTTGAAAGTTGCGTCTCCGCCAACCTTTATCTGAGTTGAACCAGAATTGGTCTGAGCAATATTGAGGAAAGACCGGCCTGCCAGTAAATCAGTCGCATTGGGGCCAAAGGCAAGGGAAGCGCCGAAAGGCCGCGTTCCATTTCTGAAATCGACATCGGTTGCAAGGGCGCCGTTGAGTAAATATTTGCCGTCAAATTTCGTCGTGGTGGCAATTCGGTTTAATTCATCAATTTTTTCAAGAATCACCGCTTGTTCTGTTGCGCTTCCACCTGAGGCCGCAACGGCAGAGTCGCGAATATCATTCAGCAGTTCTGTGATTTGCGAGAGCGCAGCTGTCCCGGTATTAACTAAATTGAGCGTGGTTTGAGTATTTTCTGAAGCGCGGTTTAATCCACGAAATTGTGAAGAAATTTTGTTGCTCAACACAAACCCGCTGGGATCATCCGCAGGGGAATTGATTCTTAAACCTGAACTTATACGTTGTAAATTCGTGTTCAAACTGCTTTGTGTACTGTTCAATTGGTTGATAATATGTAACGCACTGATATTGTTAGCGATGCTATTGATCACCATAATACGGCTCCTCTCACAAGGCCGATTTAGCAAAAATCCCCCACATTTTGGAAGATTTCGCTAAAGTTTTTTAGAAATTTGCCTATAATGAGATAGAGCCATATTGGAAGAAATCAGGATATTTTGATCCTGTATTCTTACATAAGACTTTGGCGTAGCGCCGATAGCCGCAAGGCTCCGGTGCTGCGGTGGTCGAATTAAGCCATAACTCACTTCTCTTGGCCGGGATGTAAAGTTATGGCTTAATTTTTTGTCTACTCGCCCAGCCGCCAAAACCCCTGGCGGCCCTATCTCAACTCACATATAAAGTAACGCGTAAAGAAACGCGGATTTTTCCGGCGTTCCCTTCATGCAAGAGCAGGAGGCCTCGGAAGCCCTGCTTGTATCATCTAGGCCAGACGCGCAGTAATTCTAATTCCAACAATCCGAATGGATTCGGGCTGCGGCGGTCAGGAAACTGCCTGCGCAAGAGATTGGCCGGGATGCGAAGGGAACGCATGGTTCATCCTTTTATTTTTGCATTCATTGCCAAATTGCGTTTAATTGACACAAAAACCATGTTTAACTTGTGGTTTTTGCCGTTTAAGCCTGAATGCGATCAAACGCAATAATGACAACGTTTTTCTGGTGGGTACGTCAAATTCGCGGAGGGTAAACGCAAAAATGGCGTAGCACCGTGCCTAAGGCATCCATCCGGATGCTGCGGCGGTCGAATTAAGCCATGGCCCACTTCTCTTGGCCGGGATGCAAAGCCGTGACTTAACATTTATTGGTATTCTTAAAATACCGTTTGGGTTTCGTTTCCTTATTCGGAATCTAGCGCTGAGCCCTACGGGCGCGCTTAACAAACAGTATTTTGACAAACACTCAATTCAAACACAAAAGCCCATCATTTTCGATGGTTTCTTGACTTGTCGTCTCTACTATCGACAGGCCTTTAGCTAAACTTTAGCTCTTTTTTTATTTTTTTTGGGAAAATGTATTTAGCTGAAAATTGAAAAAATCCCGAGCATCTTCATGGCCATTGCGACCACGGTGACGATGAGCGCCCAACGAATCCATTGCTCGCCCTTCGAGACGGCAATACTACCGCCGATCCACCCACCAAGGCCATTGCCTAGCGACAAGATAAATGCCGTGAACCAATCCACTTGACCGTTCCAGATAAACACTGCCATCGCAAATGTCGTGTAGATGGCAACCACAAGCGATTTTGCGCTTGCCGTAGACACCAAATCAAGACCACAGAGCAAAACAAACGCCGCCGTCAAAAAGTAACCGACTCCCGCCTGAAAGACGCCGCCATAGATGCCAACAAGAAAAAAGACCACTCCGATCAAAACCATTCGTCCTGGCGAGTATCTTTGTACGGTTTTGCTTTTTGGTTTGGGGTTCCAAACAATAAATGCCACGACAACCAGCATGATGACGGCGAACAGGGTCCGAAAAACAGAATCAGGAATATCAACCGCTACCTGAGCGCCCAAGATTGCGCCAACAACAGCGGGAAGCGAAACCCATACGCATAATTTCACGTCGCTGACGCCGCTTTTACGAAACCGGGCAACAGCGGTGACGCATTGAATCCAAATGGCGATGCGGTTGGTCCCGTTGGCAAGCGGGGAAGGCAATCCGAGAAAAAGCAACACCGGCAGCGTCAATAACGAACCGCCTCCCGCAAGCGTGTTGATGATTCCCGCGATCAAACCGACGGCGAACACGAGAGGGACATATTGATATTCCAATGATGGCTCCGCATTTATAAGGATTGGTCTCGTCTACACAGTGGACTATGATTCAATTCTGACGTTGAAACCAGGAGCCCAGAATGGACTTGTTCCCCAACCGCAAGCAAGAATTCGACGAAAAATTAGAGCGCACGCGAAAGATGATGCGCGACAAAAATATCCACAACCTGCTCATCACCGAAGCGCACCACTTCTCATGGCTAACCTGCGGGGGAGAGAATTTTGTTTTCCTGGCCCGTTCCGGCGGCGCTGCGCCATTACTCATCACGCAAAGCAAAGTCTATCTGGCGGCGGACAACATCGAAGCGATGCGGCTGTTTCCCGAAGAAATTGAGGGATTGCCGATTGATGACGGACATCACCTTTGGTACATAACGCCAGAGGAAATCGAAACGCACTATCAAAAGCTTAACCCCGGCCCCGTTGTGAAAGATGTTGAGATAGAAAACGACTTGAAGCAACTCCACACGCCGCTATGCACGGACGAAATTGAACGCTACCGCTGGTTGGGCGCAAAAGCCGAAGAATCAATCCGCAACGCCTGCATTCGCGCAGAGCGGGGCATGTCGGAATATGAAATTGGCGCCTTGCTCGCGAAGGAATGCTTTGACCGCGAAATTTGGCCGGTTCTGATTCTCGTTGCGGGCGATGAACGCGCGTTAAATTATCGCCACCCATTACCGACTGAAAACCCCGTCAACCATCAATTCATACTGGTTCTATGCGCAAGACGATACGGCCTGATTGCGAACGTATCCCGCATTGTCAGTTTTGAAGGCGTTGATGAAATTATGCGTAATAAACACAAAGCGGTTTGCCGTATTGACGCTGCATTGAACATTTCCTCCAAACCTGGCGCCTCGTATGGCGACGTCTTAAAAAAAGGCATCGCTGAATATGAAGAACACGGGTTTGAGCATGAATGGCAATTGCACCATCAAGGCGGCCCGACTGGATATTTAGGGCGCTATTTTAAGGCGATTCCCACCACAACAGAAACCGTGCAAAATAACCAGGCGGTCGCATGGAACCCGTCGATCTCAGGTACGAAGTGCGAAGATACAGTCCTCATCACCGAAAGCGGGCCGGAAATCCTTACCAAGCCAATTGATTGGCCTGTGATCAAAGTCGATTTTGACGGCCAGACCCTAAACCGGAGCGATATTTTAATCCGTGAGTAATCCACCGCCAGCAAAAGACTGCATCATCATTCCAGGGCGCATCCCGCCGCGTGAGATTGGTTTTATGAACGCGTTGCTGGACGACCATGAAGGCATCTGCGTCGTCCGCACGGAACTGCCCGAAGAAGGCCGCATGGAATTTTGGGTCGCCCCCGATTTACTCGATCTGTTCTATCACTTTGCCGATTTTATTCGGACAGAATACTCTCTTCCATTCGAATTATATGATCCCGTCCCTGAGTCAACCGAAATTGTCGCCGAACGCAACAATTCACCTCTAAACAATAAGAAAGAGTAATCCAAATTTTGTCGTAAGTTATGGTAGGATGATTTGATTCCATTTATCATTTGGAGGCGTTACTATGATTTGGGAATTCTACCAGATGCAACAAATTGGAAAAGCACAGGCATCGGCGGAAAATAGCGCCCGTCGTTCTGAGTCAGTTGTTAGTAATATTGATCGACTCAATGCCCGGCTCGACAAACTCACCCTCATCAACATGGCCATGTGGTCTCTGCTGCAAGAAGTCTCAGACTTAACAGAAGAAGACTTAACAGAGCGCATCAAACAAATCGACTTGAGCGACGGCAGCCTTGATGGAAAAGTCCGCGCCAAAGCGCAACGATGCCCGCAATGCAACCGGGTTATGTCGAGCCGCCATTCGCGCTGCCTGTACTGCGGATATGAAGGCCAAGGCGACTTTGGCGCATTTGGTGAAGCGCTTGACTAATTATTCATTCAATCAATCAGCCCGAATCTAAATGCTTTCCACTTGACCATACGCTTGAGTCGAGCGATTCTAATTATGATTAACGATTTATATTTATCATTCTAAAGCGACAAAAACTTCTATGGCGATACACATACGCTTTTTTTGAATGAAAATAATTCAATAATTTTTACGATAAAGGAGTTTCTTCAATGAGTATACAAATTGGACAGCCAGCGCCTGACTTTTGCGTTAAAGCCCTGGTTGGCAAAGAATTCAAAGATTTGAAACTTAGCGATTACAAAGGGAAATGGGCTTGCCTGTTTTTCTATCCCCTCGATTTCACCTTTGTTTGCCCAACTGAAATCATTGAATTCAGCGACCGCAGCGGTGAATTTAAAAATCGCAATTGTGAAGTGATCGGCGGCAGCACCGATAGCGAATTTTCACACTTGGGTTGGTGTAATTCCCACCCGGGTTTGAAAGACTTAAAAATCCCTCTCATTGCCGATTATAAAAAAGAAGTCTCTCGCTCGTATGGCATCTTAAAGCATGATATGGGCGTCGCATTCCGCGGCACGTTTATCATTGATCCCGATGGGTTGATTCGTTGGATTTGCGTCAACGACTTGCCGGTTGGGCGGAATATTGACGAAGTATTGCGTGTTCTCGACGCTCTACAAACCGGTGAACTCACACCCTGCCAGTGGAAAAAAGGCGACGACGTACTAAAGCCTTAATTTCAAACAGTGATGGAAGGAGAGAACGGGTTTCTCTCCTTCCATTTAAATTAAAACAAGTATAATTTATTGTAGAGTAGACGCTTAGATTTCAACTCTTTAACGTGCATTAAGATTAAAGGGTTCAAGGATACAATGGACGATTATTCCTTTGCGGCCGAGCAGATGAAGGAAATCATTATCAATGATTACCTTCGCAAGAATCCTGACGTCAAACGTCACGAAATTGTGACCAAGTCTGTCAACGGCCGTATTATCGTCGAAACCATCACCAATACGTTTAACAAGCTCTCTGAACGGCAAAAACAAAAAGGCGGCGTAAGCGACAAAGAGAAAAAACTTCTTGAACATCTTTCACAAGGCGGAGATGTTCGTTACGCCGCATCACTCGATTCACTAGGCGCAACCCGGAAATATGCAGAATGGCTGTGTGAATCATCATTCACACCCTATACCGAAAAAGAACATGGCGAAACAACCGATTTTCTTGATAAGCGCGAGGTCGACGCAGGACGCCGCGCACAAGAACTTCTGTATGTACGGAAAAAATTCACCGATCAGATGTCATCGACGTCAAAACCTTCCCGCTCGTTAATTCAAACGCTAATGATGGAATATATTGCTGCCGTCATGCGGCAGTTAAAAGTCCAAGCGCAACTTTATGGCAAAGAGATTGAACTTGGCGATATGTTCTCAACAAATGTTATGAAATTTCTGCGGGATAACTTTGACAAACTCGGGGGAGCGCCGGAAAAAGTCATCGCCACCATTGGAAAAGCCTTCAAAATTCTACAAAAAGGCATTCCGCAAGCGATCAATGTAACAGGCAATGAAGACCATAAAAAAATTCAGGTTCTCGTTGACAGACAAAGCCAGGAACTCAATGTTCAACGCCAAGAATACCAAATGATTCTTCAGTTGATTGCCTATCTGGAAAAACTGTTAGACCAAATGAAACAACCCGATACTCTTGCTGACAAACCGAAAGATGACGCTCCACGACGTAGAATGGCGTTCCATGATAAAAAAGGCGGACGAAGGCGATAACCAGCCTTACCTTCTTGAATGCCCCGCATCAATCGCTTAACCCATTCAACTCCTATTTACATGAAGAGCCATTACACCCTATTCGATATCGGTTTTTCGCAAACCAAGAATAACATCCCGGCCCCAACCATTGCGCCCCGGGAACATAAGCAACAACAAGAACTGGCCAGAGTAGAGGCGTTTTCCACAGCATCCGCCGGACAGCGAAGAACCCCCAATGCACCGTGTTGTTTTCTAATACGCACAGCGCTTCGGCTGATTCAAACGAAGCGAGAGCAGGAAATTCTTTTTGTATACGCCCCCAATCGCTTGCATCAACAAATAGAAAACAACGCGTCCAATCCAGCCGTTGAAATACCTTGACGCAGGCGCAACAAAAGCGGCACTCTCCATCATAAATCACATAAATTTCATCACGCTGCCAGATCATCGGTTAAGCATCTTCTGTTTTTCTTTTCTCTTTTAGACCAAGAAAAACCGCCGCAATTGTTAAACAAAAAATGAAGACAGCAAATATAATCCCGTTCGGCGTTCGTCCCGTCCATTCATCCCAAGGCCAGGGAAATCGAAAGAACGCGTAATTCAGCAGGAAGTACATCCAAGCAGTCGCCAGCAAGGCGCGCCGGGCAAACGCTTGACCCGATTTTTGGTCAACGGGTTTATTGGCGAACCAAAATGCGAGAAGGATGAATAGCCCCATTGGAACAATGAAATACACCGCAGCCCCTAACGGCAGTTCGATTACAGAATTTTCAATTGCCAATTGCCGCAGCGTTTTTCCGGCAATGGGTAAGAGCGTAATCGGGAAGACAACCAGATACGGCCAGTAGCGCCCGCCGACGATACAGATAATCGGGATTGCTCCCAAGCAGAGACCCAGATCGTAGACGTAACCAATGGCGGGCACAGCGAAAAATTCCACGCCGACCAATAACGCCAAATGGATGACAAGCAGCGAACCCTCAAACCACCCAGGCATTCCAGCGGGACCATACGCTTGCGTAAGTTGTATCCGTTTACGATGGAGCCAAACGCCGAAGCCAAGCGTCGCGCCCATAATGCAGCCATAAGTGGTTTCCATCATGTTCCACCAATTTACGTGTTGGAAGAACGGTAAGTATTGGTTCTCTTCAAGCCATATATCAAATTGATGAAATTGTTCTACGTTCCAGGCATGATAGGCTTGAATGCTTTGTCCGATGGGGAACCCTAACGCGCCGCCGAGCAGCCCCCAAAATGCGATCCGACAAGCCATGCCGTCGCGACGAATGAGTCCCGTATATAAAATCGCCGTCATTAGGGCAAAAAACATTCCGCCCCAACATTCAAAACGCGGTTCGCCGTAGGTGTCGGGCTGCCATTGCCAGTGATCGGAAAAATAGAATTGAGGAAGCAATTTGTTTGCAGGATCAAATGGCGAATTTAAGAAGTGCACGCCAAGACAATATGCGCCCAGCAATGCCGCCATCAGTAGAAACATTTCATACCAGCGATAGCGTACGCCGCCCAGCCCCATACCAAAGAAGACTCCGCAAAAGCCAATCCAGAGAGAGCCTTTAATCGCTAGGCCCAACATTCCCCAGCGCAGCGCGTCCCAGTTGTTGAGCAACTCAACATCATGAGTCAGCCCGACTGTTTGACCGTAGGTCATAGAGCCGCCGAAACCCATCGCGACGGTTGCAAGCGCAACTGCGCGCGCGGCGTTCAGCAAAGTCGCTTGAGGGCAGAGCAGGGCGATCAAGGTCAAACTAACTAACAGTCCGGCCATCATGGCGCCGGTTTCGTGACCATATTGTCCGCGAATGCCCCAGGCCATGCCGCCCGCCATCGCAGCGAAAATCACCGGTTGCCACCATGATATGTCTCGCGAAACTTGGTTGGTTTCCTGGTTTGTCATCAATCCACTCTCCCTACAAAGGATCACAAATCATTCTCTAACTTTACGAGATCGGTTCAAATTTATATAGGGAGCGTAGTAGATTCCGTTTTGAAATTGCGAACCTGCAGCAAGCCGTTAGCCAACATAGGAACCGTACAGGTTGTGAGTGTTCACTAAACGATGGCGTTAAGTGTCGTCGAATTTGCGCTCAAGCAGAAACTTTAATCCATCACGCTTACATACCTACCAGAAGGTATGTATAATACATTTTCAGACACACTTCTTGTTTTAAGAGGGACGGCATGGCGAGAAAAACAAAGGAAGAAGCCCAAGAGACGCGAAAGAAGATTCTTCGGGCTGCGCTGGATGTGTTCAGTAAAAAAGGGTATTCCAAGTCAACCTTTGTGGATATCGCTGACCAGATTGGCCTAACCAAAGGCGCTGTCTATTGGCACTTCAAAAGTAAAGAAGAACTTTTGATCGAACTGATCTATATCATGCTCTCAAAAGAAGAAGAGCAGATCAAAGAAAAGATCAATGAAGAAATCAATATTCATAATTTAAAAGACTATTTTATGACGCGCGCTCAATTCGTTCTTGAAAATGAAGAGTGTAGAAAGTTCATCTTCTTCATTACCTTGCAGATGGAATGGACAGTCGAACATCTGTCGTTTACTCATAAAAAAATAAAAGAACTCAGGACAGGTTTTTTTGAAGAAACCCATCGCGTATTGGTTGAGGCGCAAGAACAGAAATTGTTAAAAAAGAATATTGATATTCAGCAAGTAGAAGATTGTTTGATCTCGCTCTACATGGGGTTGGTAAAGAATGATCTGAGTGGGTTTTCTTCTACGGGCTTGATTAAGAATATCGAATTTAGTTTTGACGCAATCATAGAAACAGTTCTGGCGAATTAACTTTCCCTTCTATATACCTAAGGAGACACACCATGAGTCGGCACACTCAAACTATGCAAAAACCAAAAGGCGGAATGCTATCAGCATTATTACAAATAATCGTCTTGGTTGCGTTCATTGCCGCAGGATGGTTTCTACGCGGATTATTGCCTGGAGGAGCGCCTGCGGGCGGGATGCCTGGCGGGCCTGGTGGTCCTGGCGAAGCAAATGCAACGGTCCCCGTCGAGACGGTCATTGTGGTTGAAGGTTCTTCACAAGCGCCGCAAGAATTTATCGGCCGCGTCGAATCGATTCAGTCCGTTGATATTACCGCGCAAATTTCCGGCTACATTTCTCAAGTCCATTTTGCTGAAGGTTCCGCCGTGCAGCAGGGCGATCTGCTGTTTACGATTGAACAAGAGCCGTACATTGCCCGCGTGGCTTTAGCGGAAGCGTCTCTTGGACAAGCCAAAGCCGATCTGGCGGGAGCGAAGGCGGACGTCGCCGCGTCGCAAGCGGCTTTAGATTCATCAAAAGCGGATATGGATCACGCAGAGAAGTATCTCAAGCGTTTGCAAAGCGCCGATAAGCGCAGCATCGTCGAAGCGAACCTCGACTCAGCGGTCAGCGATGAAAAGCAGGCGCGTGCGCGAGTGCAAGAAACCGAAGCCCGCTATGAACAAGCCAACGCGACCATCCAACAAATGGAAGCGCTCATTCAAAAGACGCAGGCTGATCTCAACCTTGCAAAAATCAATCTGGGCTATACGGATATCCATTCGCCAATTACAGGTCGAATTGGTAAAGCGATGTTAACAAAAGGGAATTATGTCAGTCCTAGTTTGGGCGCATTGGCGCATGTCGCGCAACTGGACCCGGTTCGCGTCGTGTTTTCGATGTCTGATCGCGAATACATATCAGTTTTACAAGAAATCCATGACAAGCCCGTTCTGCCTATTCAAACCTTTTTGCGGTTACCGAATGGAACTCAATATGAGGGTTTTGGCGAGCATGATTTTGATGACAACAAAATGAACTCGCATACTGGAACCATTTCAGTCTATGCCCGCTTTGATAATCCAGATGGATTTTTAATTCCCAATAGCTACATCACCGTGATGCTTCGACACGAAGATGCTGAACAAGTTCCGATTGTTCCACAAGAATCCATCCTCTCTGAAGGCGGGCAAGATTATGTTTATATCGTTGATGCGAATGACGCCGTCGAGAAGCGCAAAGTAACATTAGGGCCAAAGATTGATGACTACCAATGCGTTTCTGCGGGGCTTCAATTGGGAGAGAAAGTCGTTAGCCAAGGGCTGCAAAAAATCAAACCCGGCCAAAAAGTTGCTGTTGCTGCGGCTCCCGCAAAAGGAGACGCATAACCTATGTTGGCGAAATTCTTTGTAGAGCACCCGCGTTTTGCGATTGTCATTTCAATTGTTTTATCGCTGTCCGGTTTGATGTCGATGTTTACCTTGCCGGTTACGCAGTATCCAGAAATCACGCCGCCCGAAGTGCGGGTATCGGCGCGTTATCCCGGCGCGAGTTCAGAAGTCATCGCCAATACAGTCGCCACCACGCTAGAAGAAGAAATGAACGGCGTGGAAGACATGATCTATTTGTCTTCAAAAAGCGATGACACCGGCACTTATCAATTAAACATCACCTTTGAAGTCGGTACTGATTTGGATATCGCGCAGGTGCGGGTTCAAAACCGCGTCCAGTTAGCATTGCCTAAATTGCCGCGCGAAGTTTCCCAGCAGGGGATTGATGTTACGACCCAATCTTCGGGCCAATTGGGCGTGTTCTTTTTTCAATCGCCCAATAAAACCTACGACCGCTTTTTTATAAGCGATTATGTTCACACGCACGTCAAGAACGCGTTAAAACGCATCCCTGGAGTGGGAGGCATAACGGTTTTCGGCTCCGAATACAGCATGCGCGTCTGGCTTGATTCTGACCGCTTGGCTGCGCACGGGCTAAGCTCGAGCGACGTAATCGAGGCGATTCAAAATCAAAACTTACAAGCTTCGCTTGGGTCAATTGGCGCATCGCCGGGCAATGAAAATATGCCGCTGGTGATGTCGATACAAGCCAAAGGCCGTTTAAACGACCCAGAAGATTTTGAAAACATTGTCGTCGCTTCGGGCGAAAACGGCGCAATGTTGCGGTTGAAAGACGTCGGGCGCGTCGAGATGGGCGGCAACCATTATGTTCAAGAAGCCTACGGAAACGGCGCGCCGGGAACGGGCATCATGCTGTTTCAAACACCGGGTTCAAACGCGCTTGAAGCAATGGACGCCGTCTATAAAGAAATGGCGCGGCTCGAACAGCAGTTTCCTGATGATTTAGAATACATGGTGATTTACGATGCGACGGAATTTGTCCGAATCAGCATTGAAGAGATTATATTTACTCTGTTTCTTACTATCTTTCTCGTTTTTTTAGTTTGCTATGTCTTTCTGCAAGATTTGCGCGCAACTCTGATTCCGATGTTGACCATTCCGGTGTCGCTGCTTACGACCTTCGCCGTATTAATGGCGCTAGATTACAGCATCAACCTTTTGACATTGTTTGGGTTAATTCTCGCTATCGGCGTGGTCGTGGATGACGCCATCATTGTCGTCGAACGCGTAATTCATCACATGGAAACCGAAGGGATGGATTCCGTCTCCGCAACTCTATTAACAATGAAGCAAGTAACGGGCGCTATCATCGCCGCGACGCTTGTCCTGTTGGCGATCTTTGTTCCCGTCGGGTTCGTCCCCGGAATCACTGGCGGCATCTATCGCCAATTCGCAGTGGCAATTTCTGCATCGGTGTTTTTTTCGATGGTGACGGCGTTGACGCTCAGCCCGGCATTGTGCGCCGTATTTTTAAAAGTTCCCAAAAAGATAAAATATGGGCCGCTCGCCTGGTTTAACGGAATCTTAAACACGGGCCGCACAGGATACGTTTCTATTTCGTCCTGGTTGTCACAACATATTCCGATCACCGTAGTCGGGCTTTTATTAATTATCAGCACAACGGTATTGATGTTGTTCGTTACGCCGACTTCGTTTATTCCCGATGAAGACCAGGGCATTATTTTTGTCTCTGTACAATTGCCCGAAGGCGCCACGCTGTCGCGGACTCGAGATTTATTGACGGAAATCACGCCGGACATTTTAGATATTCATGGCGTACGTGTGGCGATTGGCGTTGGCGGCTTTAGTCTGACTGGCGGGCTTGGAGAAAACATGGGCTTCATGGCGGTTACGTTAGACCATTGGAATGAACGAACAAGTTCTGACCTCCATATCAACGCCGTCATGCAACAAATCCGCCAGCAGACAGACATCAATCCAAAAGCCAATATTATGGTGTTTACGCCGCCTTCCATTCGTGGAATGGGCAATTCCAGCGGCTTGGAACTTAATCTTCAATCGACTGCCAGCGGTGATGCGCAAGCATTGGATTCAACTCTAAAATCATTTTTAGCCCAAGTGAATCAGGCGCCGGAATTTATAACCGCATTCAGTTCTTACGCATCTAATACGCCGCATTTATTTCTTGATCTAGACCGCAACAAAGCCGAGTCGATGAATGTGCCTGTTTCAAAAGTCTTTTCGACGTTGCAATCCTACTTAGGCTCCCGTTACGTCAACGATTTTAATTTGGGCAGCCAAGTCTATCAGGTGAATATTCAATCGGACTGGCAATACCGCAAATCGGTTGAAGATATCGAAAAGATTTATGTAAAAAGCAACGACAATGCAATGGTCCCAATCAAGAGCCTGGCAACCCTGCGCACCATTACCTCGCCGCGTCAGGTCGAGCGTTTCAATCTTTTTCCCAGCGCTTCGATAACGGCGATGGCGTTTCCATTGATCAGTTCCGGTCAGGCGATGCAGCGACTCGAAACCATCGCGAAAGAGTCCTTGCCGAATGACTATACGCTGGGTTGGTCGGGCATGAGTTTTCAGGAACGGAAAACGACGAACCAGGGTATGGGGCTAATCGCATTGGCATTGGTTTTCGCCTATTTGTTTTTAGTCGCGCAATACGAAAGTTGGACCATCCCGCTGACCGTTATTTTCTCGCTGCCAGTCGCGATTCTCGGCGCATTATTTGGATTACAGGCCGCTGGGCTTTCACTCAGCGTCTATGCTCAACTCGGCCTGATTATGTTGATTGGCATCGCCAGCAAAAACGCGATTCTGATTGTTGAATTCGCGATGGACCAGCGCGAAAACGGTAAACCGATCTTGGAAGCAGCAACCACTGGCGCCCGTGAACGGTTCCGCGCTGTGTTAATGACCGCCTTCACATTTGTGCTGGGAACGCTGCCGCTGGTCTTCGCAACCGGCGCAGGCGCAGCCAGCCGCCGCGCAATTGGTACTTCGGTGTGTTCCGGCATGACGCTCGCGACCGTGTTTGGAATCATACTCATTCCCGCGTTGTACGTCATTTTCCAAACGCTTCGTGAAACCGTTAAAGGGACGCCCGCGCATAAAGAACTTGAGGATATAAATTCATGATGAATTCATACAAAATTGCCTGTTCAATCATTGCCGTAATTTTATTCAATAATTGCGCAACCGTCGGCCCAGACTATGCGCAGTCAGATATACCAGATGTCAACTACAGCGATGTTTTGCAGAAAGACGTTGCCAACGCCGGGCCGCTTACGCCTGAAACGTTGGCGGAATGGTGGCAAACGCTTAACGACCCGATTTTGACGGAATTGATTCAACAAGGCGCTGAGCGCAACTTGGATATCAAAGAAGCCCAAGCGCGAATCATGGAAGCGCGCCATCAACTCTCGATCAGCAACGCAGGGTTTTTCCCGTCTCTTGATTCCAGCGCGAACTATTCAAAAAGTAAATCGAGCGAAAACACAACCTTCAGTTTAGGCGAGCGCGACGTCTATACGGCGGGCTTTGACGCCAATTGGGAAATCGATATTTTCGGCGGCATTCGGCGCGAAGTTGAAGCAGCGCAGGCCGACTTGCAAGCGCAAGAAGAAAACCTCAACGCGATCTGGGTCTCGCTTGCGGGTGAGGTTGCGTTCAATTATGTATCGCTGCGTACGCTGCAAAAACGCTTACAGGTCGCGGAAGATAACCTGCGTAATCAGTCGGAAACATACGAGATTTTACAGTCGAGTTACAACTCCGGCCTTTCAAGCGAACTACCTGTCCAACAAGCAAGGTACGTCGTTGAGCAAACCCGATCGACGATTCCCACATTTCGTGGCGGCATCGAAGGCGCAATGAACGCACTGTCAGTGCTGACGGGCGTCATGCCGGGAACGCTCAACCAACGCTTGCGTGAATCAAAGATGATTCCTCAATCATCAATTGAAATCGTGACCGGCATCCCCGCGAATTCGCTGCGCCGCCGCCCGGATATCCGTATGGCGGAACGGCAACTCGCGGCGCAAACAGCGCGTATCGGACAAGCGGAAGCGCAACTGTATCCTAAATTTTACTTGCTGGGTTCCATTGGCCTTGAGTCATTAGATGCGGGTTCGCTTTTCGAATCCAGTAGTAAAATCTGGAGCTTCGGCCCAACGATTACATGGCCGATCTTTCACGCCAACTCCATCCGCAATAATATAAAAGTGCAAAGCGCCCGCCAGGAGCAGTCTTTAGCGCGGTATGAAAAATCCGTCCTATTGGCTGTGAAAGAAGTACGCGACGCCCTGGTCGATTACGCGCAAGAACAGGAGCGCAACCAATCGCTGGCGAACGCGGCGGACGCCGCCCAAATGGCGGTTGAAGTCGCTCAGGATCAATACAAAAACGGGTTGGCGGATTTCTATAACGTATTGGACGCCCAGCGCTCAATGTTAACTTTTCAAGACCAACTCGCCGCCAGCGACGGTGAGATCATTGCAAACCTGGTACGAATCTATAAAGCGCTGGGCGGCGGTTGGCGTTCGCTATAGATTTTCTATATCGACAGTGGGTTCTAAAATCATTGCATGGTCGAACAAGATAAACTCATTTTCATTCTCATCATGATCGAAAACGTATAGGCGCAAATCCTCACCTGTATAAGGAGATAGATCAAGGATAATTTTATCCAATTGAGGTTCGCCTTTTCCTCGCCATTCGCCGAGAATACTTTCGCCCTTCATCAGCCGGACGCCAACGCTTGAGTTTTGGCTTCCGCCAACAGCAAAAATTAATCGTTGGTTATCCTTTGGAGAAAAAATGGGAGAACTCGTTGTTCCAGTGTGCGCTCCTTCATCTTCTCTCAATCCAGAGTGTATCAAACCGTTGCCTACATACCCCGTGACTTTTGGAAACAAACCCAGTTCCATCTTGCTCGGTTGAGCATCCATTGCGTCGCCTTGAAACACCCAGCCCTCAGTAGCATTTTCAAACAAACCAATCGTTTCTACTCCATGATGCAATGCACCGTCAACACGCAATTTAAAATTATGGGCTTGAAAATTCTTGTCTGCGTGAATTTGCACAATAGAAAAATGATCTGAATCATTGAGTGGAAAAGTTCGCAGTGTGGTATAGGGGATTTGCTCCGCTTGAAGAACATCTTCAATATTTAAATCAATGCAGTAATCAATTGCATTTTCACGGACATAATCGCCAATTGAGCCGCCATCTTCTGTGAAATGATAAACATCATCATTAGCTAAGCCGTCTAAATTCACCACTTTTTCTGGGAGGAAGAACCCCATTGCTCCAGCATTAAAAGAGCCAATTTTTGAAAATTGCGAAATTTTCAAATGTTGATCCATATAACTGGATGAGGCTAAAATGAGATGGCTCCATAAGTTTTGGTTGATTTCAACTTTGTATATTGGTTGGAATTTTTGATATGTTGTCAATGTTATAAAAAGAACGTAACACTTTAGCCGCCTGAAGCAAGTTTGCCGGGAAATAGAGGGAGTGCATGACCGGAGGCGATGGATTGTAATGCATCCACGACGGTGTCGACAACGGGAAGGTCACGCCGTTTGAGGGTACGCA